>CAZUTR010000006.1:0-22555 GCA_964623545.1 uncultured Pirellulales bacterium
CCCGGCTCTGCAACTACAGTTACTTGAGCAGGTGGAGAACCCGATTTTCGTAGCTGCCGACACGATGAACTGCTGGATTACCAACGAGCTTGACGGGCTCAAGGAGTTACTGAAGAAAATAAATTGCTTAATAATAAATGAAGACGAGGCAAGGATGTTGGCGGCCGAGGATAATCTTACGAAGGCCGGCGATAAGATATTGTCGTTCGGCCCGGCTTTTGTGATTATCAAAAAAGGCGCCTCAGGCTCTGTACTGTATAGCGAAAAGGGCGAAAGTTTTGTGTTGCCTGCCTATACCACAAATAGCGTAAAAGACCCTACTGGTGCAGGGGACAGCTTCGCAGGAGGCACGATGGGCTATCTAGCAAAACAGGGGAAGGCGGATTTTGAAACTTTGAAAACCGCTATTGCCTGCGGAACTGTCGTGGCTTCATTCACAATTTCAGATTTTTCAATTAAAGGTTTAACCTCTATAGCCAGAAAGGACATCGACAAAAGATTACAGACCCTGCGGAATGCCACAAAGTTTTAGTCCATTAATCTGATGTGTTTACGAGATACGAAAAATTATGCGGGTTTTTATAGCAATAGATATTGACGAGCAGATAAGGCAGGGGCTAAGGAGCTTACAGAAGAAGCTGCAGGACAGCGTTGATGTCAGAAAAAGCGATGTCAAATGGGTTGAGCCGAATAATATACACCTGACGCTGAAGTTCCTGGGTGAAATAAAAGATGAGAAGGCTGCTGAGGTTTGTAATATTACCAAGGAAGTGGCAGGCCGACATAACAGTTTCGATATCAATGTGGAGTCGGTGGGTTTTTTTGGCGGCAGAGCGCCTAAAGTCCTGTGGGTCAGCACGGGAAAGGGCAATGATAATCTTCTGCAATTACAAAAGGACCTTGAGGAGCAGCTGGCTTCGGCCGGCTGGCCCAGAGAAACAAGGACATTTTCAGGGCACTTGACTCTTTGCAGAATAAGAAATCACAAAGCCGGTTCCAAACTGGCGACAGTTAGCGAAGATTACAGGGACTTTAAGCTTGGAACAATCTCAGCAGATTCGCTCTCAGTCTATCAAAGCCAGTTGACACCGAAAGGACCTGTCTATACTCTGTTGGGTAATTACAAGCTGAAAACTTAAAACGAGATGTAAAACCAAAGAACTGGCGAATAATCTGAGTTCAGGTATATTAACTCTCAAAGAGAAAAAAAGTTTCGAACTTTAAATTATGGCTTTTAGCTTTTGATTCTTATGGAATAGGAGGCTGTAAAGATGGCAAAGACAAAAAAGGCCGAGACAACCGGCAAGGAAAACGCCTTGGAGCGTGTGGTTGCACAAATCGAAAAGCAATACGGCCAGGGTGCGATTATGCGGATGGATGAGCATATGTATTCCAGGATTGATGGAATACCGACTGGCTCATTATCACTTGATATCGCTCTCGGCGGCAAGGGTATTCCACGCGGCAGGGCTAGCGAACTGTATGGGCCGGAGTCGTCCGGCAAAACAACTTTGGCGCTTCATATAATCGCAAACGCTCAAAAGGCGGGCGGCGTCGCTGCGTTTATCGACGCTGAACATGCGCTTGATACGACCTGGGCGAAACGGCTCGGTGTTGATGTCGCCGGCTTATTAGTCAGTCAGCCGGATACTGGTGAGCAGGCACTCGATATTGTCGAGATGCTTATCAGGTCTAATTCCGTTGATGTTATAGTTGTTGACTCGGTTGCAGCGCTTACGCCAAAAGCTGAGATTGAAGGAGACATGGGTGATACCCACATCGGATTGCAGGCGAGATTGATGAGCCAGGCGATGAGAAAACTCACAGGTGTCATTAACAAGAGTAAAACGTCGCTTATTTTCATAAATCAAATCCGTATGAAAATCGGTGTAATGTTCGGCAACCCGGAAACTACTCCCGGCGGAAGGGCACTGAAATTTTACAGTTCCGTGCGCGTCGATCTGAGACGAATTACAACAATAAAAGACAGCGGTGGCGCAGTAGGCACCAGGGTAAGGGCCAGGGTGGTAAAGAATAAGCTCGCTCCGCCATTCCGTGATGCAGAGTTTGACATTATGTTCGACAGCGGAATAAGCTATGAAGGTGATTTGCTCGACTTGGGACTTGGCTGCGAAGTGGTCGAAAGAAGCGGTGCGTGGCTCAACTATGGCGACATGCGTCTCGGTCAGGGAAGAGAAAACGCAAAGAAATACTTGGCTGAGAACAGTGATTTGTGTGAGGAACTAAAAAATAAAATTTTAGCGGCCCGCGGAATAGCAGAGAAGAAATAAAATTTTTGTTTAGGAAAACACTCGGTGCTCAGTGCAAAGCAGATTAGAAGTGGTTTTATAGATTTTTTTAAAGATAAAGACCACAAGTTTATCCATAGCTCGTCTTTGGTCCCTGTAGGTGATGATACCTTGCTTTTTGCAAATGCAGGGATGAATCAGTTCAAGGACGTCTTTTTGGGATTGTCACCGCCTGAGCATCACCGGGTTGTCAACAGTCAGAAGTGTCTGCGTGTCAGCGGCAAGCACAACGACCTTGAGCAGGTGGGCAAAGACACATACCACCACACGTTTTTCGAGATGCTCGGCAACTGGTCTTTCGATGATTACTTCAAAGCCGAGGCAATCCAGTGGGCCTGGCAGCTTCTCACGGATGTTTGGGGCATCGACCCGAATTGCTTATGGGCGACTGTTTTCGAAGGGGATAAACACGACAACTCACCACCCGACGAACAGGCACGAGAGCTTTGGCCGAAAGTAACACCGATACCGGAGCAACGCGTTCTTCTCGGCGGTAAAAAGGATAATTTTTGGGAGATGGGTGACATCGGTCCTTGTGGGCCTTGCAGTGAGATACACATCGACCTTGGACCTGAGGTGTGTGACAGAAAAAATGTCCCCGGCCACAAATGCAAAGTCAACGGTGATTGTGCCAGATATATTGAGCTGTGGAATCTTGTCTTTATACAATACAACCGCGATGAAAACGGTAAACTCGCGCCCCTTTCCGCAAATTATATTGATACCGGTGCCGGCTTGGAAAGGCTTGTAGCTGTGCTGCAAGGCAAAACAAGCAATTACGATACTGATTTATTTATGCCGATAATCGATTCTGTAGCCGAGTTGTCCGGTCTCAAGTTCACCTCGAAACACAACAACAAAACAGACAACGCCTTCAGGGTAATAGCAGACCATATTCGTGCGCTGGTCTTTGCAATAACCGATGGAGCAACTCCTTCAAACGAAGGCCGAGGTTATGTAATTCGCCGGATACTCCGAAGGGCTTCGAGGTTTGCCAGAGAGCTTAACTTGCATGAACCATTCTTGTTTAAACTCGCGCCTGTTGTTGCGGATTGTCTTGGCGATGCGTTTGGTGAAATCAGGCAAAGGTTGGATTATGTGTCAACTGTAATTAAATCCGAGGAAGAAAGCTTCGGCAGGACTCTCGACAGAGGCATCGAAATCTTCGATGCTGCCGCCAGGCGTGCAGAAAAGGCAAAAACCAAAACAATAAGCGGCGACGATGCCTTTCAGCTTTATGATACCTATGGTTTCCCGCTTGATTTGACTCAGCTTATGGCGCAGGAGCGTAACTTAAAAGTCAATACGACAAAATTTGACGAGCTGATGGCCCAGCAGCGTCAGCGCGCCAGAGCTGCTCAAAAAGACACCTCACTCGTCATGACATTGGCCGACACTGAACTGCCGAGCACTGAAGATATGCATAAGTATCACGTCGATAGCTGCGAGAGTAAGATAGTTGGCTGGATAGATAATGAAGGTTTTAAAAACGAGGGACGAATTGAGCCAGGCACTCAGGCCACAATTGTTCTTGATAAGACCTGTTTTTATGCCGAAGCTGGTGGCCAGGTCGGCGATTGTGGCATTATCCAATCGGACAACGGCAAATTCGTAGTCGAGGACACAACGAAGATAGCCAACTGCGTTATTCATAAAGGCCGAATGGCGGAAGGGACATTTAAGGTCGGTGACAAGGTAAAGGCAGTCGTCAGCAAGGACAGAAACGCGATAAAGAAAAACCATACGGCTACTCATCTTCTGCAGTGGGCATTGCAGCAGGTGCTGGGCAAATCTGTCGCTCAGCAGGGAAGTCTCGTCGGACCGGACTATTTGCGTTTCGATTTCACATATCCAAAAGCGTTGAAGACCGAGGAGATAAAAAAGGTAGAGCAACTGGTCAGAGAAAAAATAGCTGCGGACTTGCCGGTAACCTGCTCAGTTCTGCCGAGAGCTGAAGCTGAGAAATTAGGTGCTATGGCCCTGTTTGGCGAGAAGTATGGTGAGCAGGTTCGCGTTGTGGCCGTTGGAGCAGATAAAAGCGAACAACTTGACCAGGCCTTTAGTAAGGAGTTTTGTGGCGGCACCCATGTGGACAGGATTGGTTCGATTGGCGGCTTTAAGATAACGAAGGAGGAAAGCATCTCTGCCGGTGTTAGAAGAATCACCGCACTGACAGGTTCCGGCTTGGCCGATTATCTCGAAAAGCGCAGCGAAATCGTTGATAAGTTAAGCGCAACATTGAAAGTCCCCGACGGCGAGGTGCTTGAAAGGGTTGAAAAGCTCATCAAGGACAACAAGAAGCTTGCAAAAGAACTAAAGTCGGCAGCTAAACAAACTGGTGTTGACGTCTTAGCAGAGGCAAGAGCTTTGCTGGACAAATGCCAAAAGATTGGTCAAAGCTCTATTATTGTTGGCCGGCTGTCAGCAGCTTCTGCAGAGCAGGCTCGCGCTGCGATTGATATGCTAAAAAAGAAAGCCAAATCCGCCGCTATTGTTCTTGGTTTAACTGAGCAGGACAGGGCGACGTTACTTGCCGGTGTAACCGATGATTTGATAGAAAAGGGTCTAAAAGCCGGTGACATCATCAAGCAAATCGCACCAATTATAGATGGTGGCGGTGGCGGACGACCTCAGATGGCGCAGGCAGGTGGGAAAAAACCAGAGAAAATCAATGACGCACTTGTCAAAGCTGCTGAATTGATAAAACAAAAACTTTCAGGTTGATTGTTTCATCTTCTATATTGACGAAGCAGGCTCAAAGATGAACGAACAGGAGTCTGTAATTAGGTTTGATTGCAAACTCTGCGGCTGTAAAATCCGTGTCCACCGAAAATATGCTGGTAAAAAAGGCAAATGTCCAAAGTGCAGAAATGTTGTTGTTATCCCTGTAGTAAACGAAAAAAACCTCTTTACAGACCAGGTCAAACCAGAGATTTCGACTGAGCCTTTAAGAGATGTAAATTTAGACGTATCTTTTGTTGATGTTTCAAAAAAGTCCAAGCCAGTGACTCAGCCGATTGGCCAGGAGGATGCGCAGGATGAAACTTCCCGGGACCTGCAGGAACTTAAAAGAAGTCTTGGTATAGTGGGTAAAGAACCCGAACCTGTCCCTAAGCGAAAATTTCCCTGGCTCATCGATATCTTTCTATATCCGATGAGCAAGCCTGGCCTGATAACCCTTGGAATCATCATTGGAGTACCACTTGTGATAAGAATTATTTTGTGGCTGCTTGCCATAATCGCCGTTGTATTTCCCCCAGTATTACTATTGGTTATGGCTGTTGGTTTCGTAGGGTTCATTCTTGATATTGTTGTCGCATTGTTTTTGTACTGGTATTTCTGCGAATGCATCCGTGACAGCGCTGGCGGCAGCATCAGGGCTCCCGATACCATCGCTATTACTCCGGGAGTGGGCGAATTATTCTGGCAGTTTATTAGGATTGTTGGTTGTCTTGTGCTTTTCTTTGCGCCAATGCTTATCTATTATCTCTATACCCGGCAGAGAGATGCAATTCTATGGTCCTTGTTTACTGCTGGACTTTTCTTTTTCCCGATGGGATTATTGGCCACCGTTGTGTTTGATTCTTTCATCGCTCTGAATCCTTTATTAATCATTGGCTCAATATTCAGCACGTTCTTCCAGTACTGTGGCTTGGTTTTGTTCTTCAACGCGATTATCTACCTGATGTTATTTACGAGCAATTACATGGCACAAGGTATCGTTTTGCCCCTGGTCTCAAGTATAGTTTTTATTTATTTGCTCATAGTCTCGGCTCATTTATTAGGACGTTTTGCTTGGCGGTACAAGGAAAAACTTAACTGGGGTGCTTTATAAGCGAAATGAGGAATAATACCGTACTGCGAAAACTATGTGTGCTGTCTGGGAAAGCCAACGGTCGGATTCGAACCGACAACCCCTGGTTTACAAAACCAGAGCTCTACCGTTGAGCTACGTTGGCGTAATATAAGTAAAAAGCATACTGCATCAGATGGTCTCTATTTACTTTACATAAGACCAGCCAATTTCGCAAGAAAATTGAGACGGCTATAGACCGGTTTTTGTATTGACAACGGGGCCAAACGCTGCTAAAATGTATTTTTTACTGATGTATTATACCCGTTATGAGCGATAATAATATTGTTTGAAAAAGGTAAAAAGACTGCTGGCTGATAAATATGGCCGGTATTTTGATTAAAAGGGGAAAATGATGAAAAAAGTTTTTGTATCGACCATTTTCGGTATTATGCGAGCTTCCAAACGCCTGGTTAACGGCTTACGTAACCCCAAATCTGGCGCCCGGATATTCTTGTGCTTTTTTGTCCTTCTTGTTTGTGGTTGTAGCAAAGCGGTAGAGCAAGTAGAACAACCCGGCGAAACCGCCGCTGAGGGGCATAGGAGGCATAAACGCACCTTCCGCGTTAACCAGAGGGAGATGATGAGAGATATAGACAAAGCTTTGCTCCTTGATGAACCGAGTAAGCTTACCGATAAAAGAGTGCCCTGATAATTCTACAGCACTGGGGGGCGAAGGGATGATGATGGGCAGGCCCAAACGCCTTGGGCGGTTTTTGGGAAATTGGATGTCACACGAGACTTTTTGACAAAGGGAACCTGTCGGTGGAAACGCTCATAGAGTATTTTACCCGGGTGGCGAGATATAACTTATGGGTTGTTGTCATTGAATTGATTTTTATCGGCCTTGTCGTTTACTGGGTCGTGGATTTTCTTGAGGGAACTCGCGGGGAGAGATTATTTCGCGGTGTCATTTTCATGCTCATTGCAGGTGTGCTGATTTTGAAGTTGGTCAGCGACCGCTTTCACTTCGAACGGCTTGAGTACCTCTACAAAAGCTTTTTGATTTTTGTCCTTGTTGTTGCCGTGGCGGCATTCCAGCCGGAAATTCGAAGAGCGCTGATACGAATAGCACAGCCGAGATTTTTGGCAAGTTCGTCACAGCAGTTGGCCAGAACCACCGAAGAAATTATCACCGCAGTCACCCAGCTTGCTGATAACAAAGTCGGTGCTATCATCGTCGTGGAAAAAAAGGTGGCGCTTGGGGAGTTTATCGAAACCGGCGTCCGGCTCGACGCCAAGGTCACCGCGGAGCTGCTTATGTCGATTTTCCATCCCGGCACCGCCCTTCACGATATGGCTGTTATTATACGCTCCGATAGAATAATCGCCGCTAGGGTTCAGTTGCCGCTCGCCGAAATGGACAGTGTTAATGGTATTGAGCTTGGCTCACGCCATCGCGCTGCTATGGGAATAACATCGGGCTCGGACGCCACCTGCTTGGTCGTAAGTGAGCAGACGGGACGCATCTCAATCGCCGAAGGCGGACAGCTTACACGCAATGTAAACGAATCTCTGCTGAGAAAGCACTTGGCCAGCACAATGGATGAAATGGCTCCGATTGTGGAAAGACTCTGGAAGCGTAAAGCATAAATGCCCTGTTTTTCAGGCTCAGGAATATGAAGAAAATCAAGTATGGTAAAATCCTGGCTATATTTTCTCTGACGATTCTGATCTGGGTCTGGGCCGACTTGGCACAGGACGACGAGTATCCTGTCCCGGGCGGTGCTGTGATAAGCGTGGCAAAAACAAATCAGAATCTATGGGTTAGTTTCAATGATGAACCCTCTATTGCCATTACAAAGCTTGTGCTTAAAGGGCCGGTTTCGAAAATTAACGAGGCAAAAAGAAAAATCAACGACCGCTCACTAACCTTTGATTTCTTTTTAGACCCGGAACCACAGGGAATGACAACCGCCGGTCAGTACACTTTACCTGTGCCCGACTTTCTCAAAAACAGCAACAAGGTAAAGCAGCTCGGTCTTACGGTGCTGTCCTGCAAACCGCAGACACTTACTGTCAATGTGGTTGAGCTTATCAAAAAACCACTGAACGTAAAATGCATCGACGAGAACCGAAATCCGATAAAAGACGCAGCGATTCAGCCGGCACAGGTGGAAATGTTTGTGCCCGGACACTGGGATGGCCAAGCCCTCACCGCCTACGTAATGTTAACAGCCAGAGAGATTTCCCAGGCGAGGTTGGCTCCTATTGAGAAAATCCCTTCCATCGAACTGGCTCCGGGGCAAACCAGACAGGCCTCAGCGATTGTGAAAATTACGGCTCCGCCGGAAAAAAACCGACTTGCCGACTACACGATAACAACGCCTACGTTGGGATTTTCCTTAAGTGTCAATCTTCAGGGCAAATATAAGGTGGAGTTGACGAATCCTGACTCGGCAATGAGACCTATCGCCATCAGGGCTACGCCGGATGCAAAGCGGACATACGAGAAGCTCCGCTATCAGGTAATACTGGAAATTGATGATGAGGACGCCAAATCCACCGAACCTCTGAGGAAAGAGCTTATTTATAATTTCCCTGCCGAGTATGTTCGCCGAGATGAAATCACACTGAACCAGCCGCCCGAAATAGCACAGTTCAAACTCGTTCCTCTGCTACCGGCCAGCGAAAGCCCGGCGGAATAAAAGAAAACTCGACTTGAGTCATTTGCCATTCCACTTGCCTGCTCCTTTCACCTTCAATGCAGCAATCAGTGCCGTATATGTAAGGAACATCGCAAGAATTATGAGTATCACAGATATTGTTGCAAGCAGGATATTGGGCTGCTCAGCGGTAACAAAGCTGTACGTTTGGTACACGAGGGCGCCCACGGTTGTCACAAGCATGATAACTGCTGGGATGGCTATAAAGCCGAACTTACGCTTATGTGCCAGCAGATACACACTCGCGACAATAAGAACGAGACTTGCAATGAGCTGATTTGATGCACCGAACACCGGCCAGATGGCCCTCCAATTACCAAGCGCAAGCGCTCCAGCCAGAACACCGATGAACAAAACAGCCACATATTTGTTCTTCATTATTCGCATTCCGAATGTTTCACCAAACAGCTCACTGCAAACATACCGGGTAATCCTCGTAGCCGTATCGAGTGTTGTCATGATAAAGGTCTTGAGCATGGTTATACCGATGAGAGTTCCGAGACCCCCGAAAATCACCTTCGTAAGATGCCCATAGCCGGCCCCGAATGCCTTAATCCATCCACCTTCTTTGAATACCTGCTGATATACAAGTCCCTCATCGCCTTCCGGAGCACTCAGCCAGTACAGCCCTGCCGATACTGCCATGACTGCCAGAACCGCAAGCGCGCTTTCCATAATCATACAACCATAGCCGATAACGCGAGCATCCTTCATTCGCGGAAGCTGTTTCGAAGTTGTACCGCTTGCAACCAGACTATGAAAGCCCGATATGGCGCCGCACGCAACCGTAACAAACAACATTGGCCACATCCACCCCATGTCACTGGAAAAAGAAACGATGGCCGGTGCCTTCATAACAGGATGCGTAAGAACAAGCCCCAAAAAACCGCAGAACATACCAATATACAAAACTGAACCGGCGAGATGGTCCCTTGGCTGAAGCAGCAAAGTCACCGGTGTCACCGATGCAATCATACCATAGACAAGCAAAATTACCGTCCACCACCTCGCTGCGTTTTTCACTCCGAGCTCAATAGGAAAGTAGTACCCTGCAACAATCAGCCCGAACAACAGCAGCACACCTATTATCGAGCATAACAGAACGTTCATCTGCATACGATACATCAGCAAGCCCACTATCAATGCTACAATTACAAGTCCGAATGTCGGGATTACAACCTGCGGTGTGGTAGCAAGCGTCTTACCCGCAACGGCCGCGAACACCGCAACGACTAAAATCAAGGTTAACAGGGCAAATATGCTGAAAAGAACATTGCTCAGTTTTCCCATAACATTTTCTGTAACAGCAGCGATTGATTTGCCCTTGTGTCTCAGTGACAGTACGAGCGCCGTAAAGTCATGCACAGCCCCGAAGAGAACCCCCCCAACCACAATCCATATCACCGCGGCAAGCCAACCCCAGTACAGGCACGCAATTACTGGCCCTATGATTGGCGCCGCCCCGGCAATGGAGGCAAAATGATGACCGAACAATACCGTCCAGTGTTTGGCGGGAACATAATCAACTCCGTCATTCATCTCCACAGCCGGGGTGATTTCATTATCGTCGACTCCTATCCATTGTTTAACCTTTCGGCTATAGAAAACGTACCCTAAAAGTAGTAAAAAAACCGCAACTCCAGCAACCGGTAAAGAATTCATTTTTAACTTCCCACTTTTTAAAATTCCATTCTCTATTCTCTGTGTTTTCTTGCCAACAACCGTATCGGCACTTCTGATATCGGCAACATATTCCGCAATCTGCCAATAATAAATCTACGATAGTTTTCTTCGAACAGTTCCGGCTTATTTACAAACATAAGTATAGAAACCGGATTTGCCGCGACTTGCGTAGCGTAATAGATCTTTGGAAAACCTCTTCCGCCCTTTTTCGAGCTGCCCACACGCTCGGCCTGTATCTTCTCGAAGGTCTTGTTCAGTTTCGCCGTCGCTATCGTTGTTGTGCTCTGCTTGAAAATCTCCGCCGCCAAATCCAGAACGCTTTGAACATTCTTCGATTCCGTCGCCGTAGTAAAAGCAATCGGCGCATATCGTAAACCGGGCAATAATTTCGTAAGATAATCCTCGTAATCCTCTGTAACTGCACTGTCCTTCGCCAGGTCCCATTTATTAACAACAATTATACAGCTCTTGTATTCGTCGGTTATAAACTTCGCCAGTTTTTTATCGACCTGGGAAATCGGCTCCGTCGCATCTATGAGAAACAATACCACATCAGCCCGCCCCACCGACCGGGTCGCACGAACATAGCTGTAAAACTCGATACTGTCGGACATCTTGCTTTTCTTTCTTGCCCCTGCCGTGTCGATTACTATGATGGTCTTACCGTCTTTTTCAAACCTCACGTCCACCGCATCCCTTGTTGTCCCCGGTGTTTCACTGACTATCACCCGTTCTTCACCGACTATAGCGTTGACTAATGTGCTCTTTCCCGCGTTTCGCTTGCCTACTATCGCCAGTTTCATCACCGCCTCAGCAGGCCGGTCCGATCCCAGATGCTCGATTTTCTCCAAAACCTGCTCCAGCAGTACCTGCTTATTGAGATTGTTCGTTGCAGATACACATAGAAATTCTCCGAATCCCAGCTTGCCGAATTCCCCCGCCGCGGCAAACATCTTCGCATTGTCCGCCTTGTTTGCAACACCGATTACATCCAGATTTTGCTTTCGCAGAAGCTGAGCTATCGCCTCATCCAGGGGCACCAGCCCATCGCGAATATCGACTATGAAAAGAACAAGGTCAGCCGACTCAATCGCCTGACGGATTTGCTGCTCGATATGCTCACTCAAATGGTCGCTATCGACTACTCCGTATCCGCCGGTGTCTATCAGCTCGAAGTAACGCTCGTCTTTACCGATGATAGTGCTGACACGGTCTCTGGTAACACCCGCCGTCGGCTCGACGATACTTATCATCTCGCCCGCCAGAGCGTTCAACAGACTGCTTTTGCCCACATTAGGCCGACCAATTATCGCTACTACCGGCAACGCCATAACTTCTGTCTCCTGTCATTCACGCGCAAGCGGGAATCCATACAATCAAAACAAGATTATAACAGAATAACCGCTTGATTTGAACTGTGGAATTGCACTGGCTTTAAGAGTTTACTTCCTCGTATTGAAAGACTTCTTCTAATGGTGCGCCAAAGGTTTTAGCTATCTTGAAGGCAAGAGTAAGTGATGGTGAGTATTTCCCGGCCTCGATGGCGATGATTGTCTGCCGTGTCACGCCCGCTTTGTCTGCAAGCTCCTGCTGCGTCATCTCGCCATTCTCAAATCGCAATCGGCGAATGTTATTTTTCAGTTCATTTGTCTCCATCGCCCCTCCCTGAGAAGTATTGAACCAGAATCGCGGCAAAATAAATCATTGCAACTATAATAAAAGCACCAAGGTTGATAAGTGGAAGTGACCAGGCAGGTATGCAGCCATTGTCGCCGAGAATGAGTCGCGGGATTCCGCTGATGGCGAGAAACACAATCAGGGCCGATATAAAAGCAGCCATAGCCGCTCTATTGTCAATCAGTTTGTCGCGTTCGTCTTCCTTTACTTCCCTGGGGCTTTGTCGCTTTAACGTCCAAACAAGTAGTGTTCCACTTACCAGAATCACAACTGCCAGTGGCAGGAAGCGGCCTGCGAAGCCAACGGGAGTTTTCTTTAAGACAAAAATTCGAAAAAACACGTAGGACATCATTGTGAAAGTTGATAATAGAAATATCAGACCACCCAGCGCATTTTTTTGAGCTCTATTCATTTTCTTTTACTTTCTGGCCGTACTGAATCAAAACCGCCAACGACCGCGCAAAACCTTGAAACAGCCCAGCTACACAAAGCAGCCCGGGAAACCACGTCGTTGGAATTCTTGCCTCTGGGTCTATCATAGGAGGAACAATGGAAGCCAGAATTACAACTAGGTACACGGCACCGAAGCCCGCGAAGTCGGCATTTTTCCCAATGATTTTGTCTCGCTCGTCACATGTAACCGCCCCTTTATCCTTTTTAACAAAGTGAAGCGATAAAATTACGGCACAGAATCCAATAATACCTGCCAAAGCAAAAGGTATCTTGGGAACACCCGAACCAAATTGTCGCATCAGGATTCCTGTAATCCCAAATAACAAACCCACCGGTGCGACGATTATCACCATTACAGCTATTTTCTGTTCTCTGTTCATAACTACTCTCCCGAATTAAAACCTCATTTCGCCCAATCAGCTTCCCTGCCCCTTATATTTTTGACCTCTATTTACTTTCACCAATGTAAAACAAACCATACTCAATGTATACTATATCGTACAATATGTCAAGTATTTTTTACATTTTTTTCTAAAGAATTTTTCTTACTCTTATTTTTTCACCAGAAACCAATCTTTACACCTATTTCCAGACTTTCTTTATCTCCTTTTTAATTCTTGGTTTCGAATTTTGCCTGTTTTCCGGATTGCTGGGTGGAATCTATTGCGCTTGATAAAATGTTTTGAAAATCGAGCAGCTTAATGTAAACTGCTCTTTGTAAATAAACAGTTTTTTGGAACGGGACAATGACAGAATTCAAAATTGAGCCGGCCCAGAGAATAACACGTCTGCCGCCGTATCTGTTTGGCCGATTGAACGCCTTAAAGCTGGCAAAGCGCCAGCAGGGAGCGGACATTATCGATTTAGGTATGGGCAATCCTTCAGACAGTGCGCCGCAGGTCGTCATTGACAAATTATGCGAAGCAGCCAACGATCCTCGCAATCACAGATACAGCGCATCGAAGGGCATTAAAGGTCTGCGAAAGGAAATTGCAAATAAATACGAACGGCTGTGGAACGTTTCGCTCGACCCTGAAACCGAAGTCCTTGCCTGCATCGGCTCGAAAGAAGGTTTTAGTCATATCTGTCTTGCGATGTTAGGCCCGGGTGATACCGCCATCGTACCCGACCCTGCTTTTCCAATACATAATTACGCTGTTGCGTTAGCCGGCGCAAATGTGATATCCGTACCTCTCGGTCGAGACAGGGCTTTCGTGGACAATATCGCGATGGTCTGTGAGAACCTGTATCCGAAGCCGAAGCTGCTTATCCTCAATTACCCGCACAATCCGACCGCGATGACGGTTGACGAGGATTTTTTCGAGCCAATTGTGGATTTAGCAAAGCGATTCGGAATTGCGGTCATTCACGATTTTGCATATGGAGAAACCTGCTTTGACGGCTACAAAGCGCCGAGTTTTCTTTCGGTCAAAGGAGCCAAAGATGTCGGTGTTGAATTTATCACGATGAGCAAACCTTACAATATGGCTGGCTTTCGTATCGGCTTCGCCGCCGGCAATAAAGATATGCTCGATTATCTTGCGACGATAAAGGGCTATTATGATTACGGAATATTCCAGGCCATCCAGATTGCGGGAATTATCGCGCTGCGGCAGTGCAACGAAGAAATAGCTATTCAAAATCAAAAGTATTGTTCTCGACGGGATGTAGTTTGTGACGGCTTGGCGAGA
The DNA here is from genome assembly GCA_964623545.1 of uncultured Pirellulales bacterium. GTDB lineage: Bacteria > Planctomycetota > Phycisphaerae > Sedimentisphaerales > Anaerobacaceae > CAZUTR01. The sequence continues at coordinate 14,333 of CAZUTR010000006.1, forward strand.
ATCGGCTGGGAGGTTGAAAAGCCGCGCGCCTCGATGTTCGTTTGGGCAAAGGTGCCGCAGGAACACCTGAAAGGCAAAGGCACAATTGATTATGCGATGGACCTGATGGAATACGCGGAGGTGGCGATTGCTCCGGGAAGGGCCTTCGGTGAAAATGGTGAAGGTTATATGCGCATTGCGCTGGTGGAAAACGAACAGCGCCTGCGGCAGGCAATTCGCAATATCAGCCGATTCATCCGCGAAAAACCAATAAGAAAAGCCAAGCAAGATAATAAAAAATAAATAACAGGATTTCTGTTAAAGGAGGTCTTTTTAAGTTTTTTCTTGTCTTGTAATATTATGTCACCAGTGATCTTATGAAAAATATTTAGGATTTTCATATATTTTTCTTTGCAAACTAAAATAAAGATTGTAATAGTAAGAAAAGCAAACCCTCTTTCTTTAGACGAAGAGGTTCTTGAGAGGAAGCAACACTTGAAGGAGTTCAGAAGCCAACTGGTAGGAAGTCTTGTCTGGGGGCAGCGCCCAGAGTACAGAAAAAACCAAAAACAGAAGTTTGATGCACTTTATTAGCCGTTAAGCTAACAGGAGGTTACACTAATGGTTAAGAAGGTTATTTTCGTAACTTTGGCTTTGGTTTTGCTTTGCCTTGGCTTTTATTATATCGCAAGTAAGAGTTCAAGTGATATATCGGCTGAGCCTGAGCAGACGGAACAGGTTGAGCTTGAACAGGCAAAGCCTGATATCAGTTCCTTAATCAAGGAGGGTAATTATGCTGATGCCGAGAAGTGGTTGCATAGATTGATTGCTGATTTTTCCGGGAGCGTGGAGGAGGTCAAGGTAATTCACGATATAGCACAACAATATCAAGAGTCTAATAAATTAGAGAAGGCCATAGAGCTTTCTGAATATCTTATCGCCAATGGTCCTCGGACGAATCATTCGGTATGGCTTCAGATGCGTTTGGCGGTTTGTAATATCGTTCTGGAAAATGATGAAGAGGCCCAGGAGGCGATAAGCACACTGAGCAGCGAATATTCACAAGACCCGAATTTACCAATGACTCTTTATATTCTCGCGGAACAATATAGAGTTTCGTGGCGATACGAGGAGGCAAGAGACCTTTATCAGTTAATCATCCGGAAACATCCTGACAGTGAATATGCGGCAAAAGCCAGGTTCGGACTCTTGGCCTCGATTGTTTTGACGATGATAGGACAGGAGAGTTACAGCCTGGCTGAGATGAAAACCGAGGAATTTGCGGCTGAGTTTTCTTCTCACCCCGATTTGCCTGCGATGCTTCTGGATATCGCTCAAAGATTTGTATGGTCCAGAGAGTACGAAAGGGCAAAAAGGATTTACGAGCTTATAATGCAGAGATTTCCCGACAGCAGCTACGCTCAGCAGGCGCAGTCCGGACTTACCAAAATGACTCAGATTTCTGATGTCATTTTCAACCTTATAAAAACAGGCAGCAATGAGCAAGTACAGGCGTCCCTCGATGAGCTGGCGGATGCATTTGCGGACAATTATGACCTGCCGTTGATTTTTAAACATTTTGGGCTGAAGTACGAGGAGCTGGGCAAATTCAAAGAGGCGAAAAAGGTCTATCAGCAAATCACCTGGCGTTTTCCAGATACAACTGTGGCAGACTATGCGAAGCTGGATGTTCACAGGATGGATATTCTCTCTTTTATGAAAATAGAACACGAGAGCGATGCGCAGGCAATGTTTGACAGCATGTTGGCTGATTTTGAAGGGCATCCGCATCTGGCTTCATCGGTGATTTTGACTGCAGAGGGTTATTATTTGATAGCCGACGAGCTGGCGAGTACGGGGGCGAGTGCTCAATCCAGGGAATATACAGAAAAAGCCATAGAGACAGCGAAGTTAATCACCGAGCGGTTTCCGGGATCTCATGAAGTTCCGAATGCCTGCTGCTTTATAGGTCAATGTTACAACAAGCTGGGAGATTACGGAAAATCCGCGGAGTTCTACCAGAAGGTGGCTGAGGATTATCCTGATTATGAGTTGGCATGGCGAGCTCAATTTATGGTGGGCCGCAACTATGAGAATCTTAAAGGATTAGGAGTTATTTCGGCGTCGCAAGCAGACTCGCAAGTAAAAGCGGCTTATGAAAAACTTCTGGATAAATACCCCGATTGTGAGGCTGCTCAAATAGCAATACGTTGGCTTCAAAAACATAAATTCTAACTAATAATTTAATGGAGAAAAAAGATGAGTAGGAAATTTCTAACTGTGGTATTGATTTTAACCTGTTTTTGGGTAGTTGTTGATAAGAACTATGCATGTGTAACGAAACCAGTGGCAGATTTAGAAGTATCCCCGGAATATGTTATTATTGGTGAGGAAGTAACGCTCGACGGGACAGGTTCTATTGACGGAACTTATCCTATTGACGAATATTACTGGGATTTTGAGTATTCCAGCGGTGATGATTATTGGGAAATTGGAGCAGATGGATCTGATGATGACGATATTTTCGGCCTGACATCTACTACATACAGCAGTAAGGGTCCGTACACAGTCGGGTTGCGGGTTGTTGACGAGGGTGATAATTGGGATTTGGATATTATTGATACGAAGGTCTACGTGGTGAAGGTTATATACGTTGATGATGATGCATCGGGGCCTACTTTCGATGGTTCCAGTTGGGAGCATGCCTACCAAGATCTCCAGGCTGCCTTGACGGAGGCCGAATCAGGTGATGAGATCTGGGTTGCAGAAGGAACCTACGAACCTGGTACAGCGCAGACCGATTCATTTGTACTCAAAAACGGTGTGGGAATATATGGAGGCTTTGCTGGTACTGAAACGAAGTATGCACAACGTGATACACGAGATTATGTCAGCAACGTAACTATTTTAAGCGGAGATATTGATCCTGATGACGAGGATGATAGTTTTCATGTAGTGACTGCTGGCAGTGGGACCGATTCATCAGCAGTACTGGATGGCTTTATAATCACAGGAGGCGAAGCTGACGGTGGCGGGCAATATAATTATGGGGGTGGAATGTTCAACGATGGCGGCAGTCCAACGATTAACAACTGTACGTTCATCGATAACATGGCAAGCTCCGGCGGCGGGATGTACAATACCAACGGCAGCCCGACTCTCGATAACTGTAGGTTCATCGGTAACAGTGCAAGCACCTACGGCGGCGGGATGTATAATGATGACGATGCCTCCCCTTACAATACCTCCCCCATATTGACCAACTGTACGTTCATCGATAACAGTGCAAGCTACGGCGGCGGGATGTGTGCTGCTTATAGTAATCCGATGGTGACCGACTGTATGTTCTTGGAAAACGGTGCTGGAAACCGTGGAGGCGCAGTATTTATTGGTGCTCCATCAGATTCTACTACATTCACGAGATGTATATTTATTCGTAACAAGGCAACTGCTGTTGGTAGTCAAGGTGGTGGTATAGCTTATGAGTTTGGTACATTAGGGACTTTTTCTGCAACTTTGAAAGACTGTGTATTTTTTGATAATTTTGCCAAATCGGGAGGTGGGGTTAGTAACCGCTTAAGTGTATCTCTGGCTCTGACAAACTGTATCTTTAGCGGCAATAGCGCTGTTAATTTTGGAGGCAGTATATTTAACTTTAATCGCAACCTGGCAGTGACCAACTGTACTCTTAGCCGCAATTATTCTGATAATGATGGAGGTGGTATATATTACTATGCTAACATTAGCAGTCGCACTATAGAAATGACGAACTGTATACTTTGGGGCAATACAGACGACGATGGTAGTACAACAAAGCAAGAAGAGCAGATTTTTGTTGATACTATTGGATCAACAACGGTTGAACATAGTTGTATTGAGGATGGCTCTCCCGGTTCAGCACCTTTTCCATACGATGGTTCGGCAAATGATAATATTGACACAGACCCAAGTCTTGTAGACTCTGAAAATCCTGCTGGGCCGGATAATACTTTCGGCACAGCAGACGATGGCTTACAGCTTCAGGCTGGTGTTAGTAGTCCATGCATAGATGCGGGCGATGGGTACTCCTCATCAACATCGATAAATACCGAAAGCGTTGACCTTTGCGGGACTAACCGTTTCATGGACGGTGATTATGATGACCCCGAACATACTATTGATATGGGAGCATATGAAACGCCATGCGTATGGTTCGTGAAGATGTATACATCTTCGGGTGATAACGGAGAAACATGGAATACCGCCTTTGACGAGCTAAGCAGTGCTCTTGATCCTCTGATTAATACGGAACTTGAGGCTGATGACGAGATATGGGTAGCTACCGAGACATACACACCTTCAACAAGTGATCCGAATCCACGCAAAGCCACATTCCAGCTCGTAGAGAATGTGAGTGTCTATGGTGGATTCGCCGGCGCTGAAGTTAGACGCTACCAGCGTGATTGGGTGGACAATCAGACGACCCTAAGCGGTGATATTGGCACCGCAGCCCCTGAAGACAATTGCTATCATGTCGTCAAAGGTGCTGATAATATGATACTCGACGGCTTTATTATCACCGGAGGCAACGCTGAAGGTACTTACGACGGTTTCGGTGGTGGGATGTTTAACGACAGTGCCTCTCCTGAAGTGGCCAACTGCATCTTTAGAGACAATACGGCTGAAAAAGCAGGCGGCGGGATGTTCAATTTCGACAGTAGTCCCACACTGACTAATTGCATATTCAGCAATAATTCCGCTGACGACGGCGGTGGAATCTTTAGCGCCGCTGGAGAATGCAATCTGACCCTTAAAAACTGTGTTTTCACCGGTAACACTGCTACCTGGGGAGGAGGATTATATAACTGCAGCGCCTACGACAATGAAATAAAATTTATAAACTGTACGCTCAGCGGAAACGATGCCGAAGCCGATGAGGGTGGAGGGGGAATGCTTAATTTGGAGTGTAGCTTGTTCCTTGTTAACTGCATTTTATACGGCAATACGGCTGGCGCCGAAGATGATGAAGATGAAATACACAATTATTATTCCAGCACGAGCATCAGATATTGTGATATATACGGCTGTGGAGGCAGCCCGGATAAAGGTGGCACATGGAACCCCAACCTCGGCATAGATTGTGGAGGTAACATAGATGTAGAACCAGACTTCTTTGATGAATCCACACCTGCCGGTGACGATGGTGACTTTATGACGGTTGACGATGGCCTGCAGCTTGGAAGTGACAGTCCCTGCATCGATGCAGCCGATGGCGATTTTGCACCTTTGACGGATATTGTTAGCAGGCTAAGAATTGACGTTACAACCTTGGACAATACAGGCACAGGTATTCCTGACTATAGTGATATAGGTGCTTATGAATATGCACCATATCTCGGACCCTGGGTCGGCTTACTCGCTGGTGGGAGTAAGCACAACTCAGGTGTTGGCGGTGTTGTTTATCACAGAGTGCCAATCGATTCTCAATGGCAAATTATATCTGGCGAATTAGGCGAGGCCGTACTGTCATTGTGCAAATACAATGGAAATATTTATGCGGGCACTAAAGCAGAGTCAGGACAAGAGGCAAAAGTTTTCAAATGGTTAGGGGGCACAACATGGGAAGATGTTAGTGTTGACCAATGGGGCAGCAGCACTGTTACTCAAGTTTCTGGATTGGCCGTATTGGATGATAATCTTTATGCATCTACTTTAGGTGATTACATCTTTATGTATAACGGAAACTCAACATGGACACGAATTACAGGTGTGCCTACATGGGGACCTTCAAGCACTACTATATATTCTTGGAATGGGCATCTTTACCTGGGGAATTATAGCACGGACTACATTGACAGGTACGACGGTAGCGATGGCGAAGGAGTAATGCGGGTAAGTGGCAGTTGTATTTATGATTTTGAAACTTACCAAAATAGGATATACGCTTGTGCATATGCTTACCCTGGTAATGAGGCTCCCATTTATTCAAGTGATGATGGAAGCAATGGATCTTGGTCTATAGCAGGCGGTATAGATAACGGTAATCATGCTTGGGAAATGGAAGTCTTTCAAAATCTGCTTTATATTGGAGTCGGCCCTCACCTATGGACATACGATGAATCTGATTTCACACAAATTATGAATGATGAGCAACCTTGGGAACCTGCGGATGGACATGTATTGTCAATGGCGGTGCAAGGGGGATTCTTATTCATAGGTTGTGGTAATGAGGCAAGAACAGGTTATGGACAGGGAAATGAGGGGAATGTGTATATATATGATACCCCCACATTTATTGAGTTTTCGGATGGTATAGTCAGTAGCGGCATTCAGTGTTTATTGCCAATTAGTGGTGATTGAAATGAGAACTAGCCGATTTGGATATATCGTTTTGTTTGTGTGACAGTGGCTGATATATAGCGTGAGCATCAAGCTTAAATAATAGAGGGACGGCTGCTTATGGCAGCCGTCCTTTTTTATGGATTTGTTGTTCCTAGCCTTGTTTTAGGTGGGCTGATTTGGCAGGTGTGTCTCTTGAGGCCTTATTGGCTGTTAATCGTTATGTTTGTTACTATCACTACAACCCTCCTAAATTATACAATGTCACATTTTATTTTTAAAATCCTTCCGATAATGGGAAATACTTTAAAAAGACACAGAAAGTGCTTGACGTATAGGACCTTTTTTAGTTCAATGGAGGAACAAAATGGTGAGGTTGTGCGCTTGTTGTGCACAGCCGATCATGGACGATGTGTGAAGAAATACAAGGAAGGAGGGCTTATGATGAAAAGAAGTGTTTCTAAACTCATCAGGTGGCAGGGTGTATTGTTAGCCATTGTTATCGGTGTTGTGGGTATGCTTGCGCCGGCTTACTGCGAAACAGCCAGTACCGTGCTCTTACTTCAGCAGACCCCTGCACAGGGAGGCACAGTAACACCAAATGTAGGCGTTCATCACTTTGAACCCAATGCAGAGATTATTCTGACCGCGGTACCGCAGCCGGGATATCAATTTGTTTACTGGATGGGCGATGTGACTGAACCAACAGAAAGTACTACTGTAGCTTACCTTGATACACCGAAAATTATTATTGCCGTCTTTGAGCAGAATGAGTATAGGCATCTTGAAGAAGGCGCTACACAGACAGTCCCTGCCAATCGCCTGTCATCTACAGCCGCAGCCTTTCAGAGACCAGCGGCTGGAGGAGGTGGAGGGCCGACGCCCCAAGGGCCAAAACCGTCTACACCACCGGATGATCCGAAGAATCCTACAACTCCGGTTCCTGAACCAACAACGGCGGTGCTATTAGTCTTTGGTAGTTTGCTGTCTTTTGCCAGACGCAGGAAGTGATGTAGCTCACCTGGAAGCTGTGAGTTAAGTCTGGGAGGGGGCAGAGGATGCAAGTTAACTATCAGGGGGACATTCTATCGGTGCGCTTTTCTTAAGTCTTTCTAAAAACCGCTACGACGTTTTCTACTTCAACCACAAACAGCCGATTATCACCTTCAAAATCCACAGGTATAGCCCCTTTGGGATTGAACAGCACCTTGTCATATTGACGTAGCGGCACATCCGGTGAGTTTTCGACCTCGGCGGAGACTGCAACGATTCGGCCGGTTATCGTCGGAATCTCGATGTTGTCCGGCAGTTGTATACCGCCCTTGGTTTGCTTTTTGTCCTCATCCTTGCGAATCAGGACACGCTTGCCTATCGGCTCAACCGTCTCGAGCGGCTTGATTTCAGTTTGTTCTTTTTTGCTCATCTTGCGCCCTGTTCCTTCTGAATCTGTTTTTAATACGACAACACCATTATATCTTTTAAGAAGCAAATTTGCAAACTTCTGCCTTGAATTATCCGGATTTTACTGACTTTAATTTACCCTGAAATTCAGCGATGCATAATCTCCGAAAAGCTGCCTTGCCTTCGAATCATAAGCCCTCGCTGCCGCTGTCTCTCTGTCAAAATCACCAATTAATATCGTCCTGCCATTGAGGGTTATCCTCGCCCGCCATTTTTTCTCTCTATTCGACCAGTGAACGCCTTTATATTTCGAGCTGCAATTGCACTTTCGCTTTCGCGTATTCCAGTTATTCTGCCGCGCCGTAGCGACCCTCAGATTTGCCCTTCGATTGTCCAGCCCGTTATGATTTATATGGTCGACAAATTTACCTTTCGGAGCGCCGGCTATTACCCGATGCATCCGCATGCATTTTTGAGTGTATTTGCCGCGTGTCAGTTTGATACGGCGAAAGGTATATCCGTAAC
>CAZUTR010000007.1:0-4883 GCA_964623545.1 uncultured Pirellulales bacterium
GTCTTGTTTTATAAACGGATGCTTTCTGAACCAGAACCGGATAGTGTCTCCGAGCAGAGGCGTAAGGAGATAGAAGAGCAGACTTTAATGGATGTTGCTGAGCCAATCGCAAGAGCTGTGAGTCTTGGATTATTTTATCAACAGAATAACGAGTTAGACAAAGCTGTTGCAGAATACGAGAAGGTTCTGGCTTTGCCTTTGTCTAAGGATGATGAAGAGTACAAAAATGTAAGGGGTTTTGCCGCGAGCAATCTTTTGGATATCATAACTCAAATAAAAGAATGGGACAGGGCTGAAAAGATTTTAGAGACGATTCAACAGGAAAATATTGATGGATGTGATGGTAAGTTTTTTGCTGCACGTCTTGCTATTGCAAAGGGACAGCATCAGGATGCCTTGGTGAGGCTAAATGAAGTTTTGAGACAAAAGCCGATATTTTCCCTTGGCTTTCTGTATAGAGGTACAGTCAATGCTGTCCTGGGCAATGAACACGCGTCTATTGAGGATGTTCGCAGAGCATCGTATTTGAATCCACTGGATGGGAAGATAGCAAAGACGCTGGCAAGCGCGCTGTACTATCGTAATCAGAAGCTCGGCGGTACTGTATCTTCTGAACAAATAACAGAAACTAAGGTTGCTCTGGACACAGCTATGTCACTGAATCCGGGCGATTGGCAGTTATTAAGTTTCTATGCAGAGTATATAAGTCCTACAGAACCATTAAGAGCACTTGCGATTCGACAAAATTTGCAAAGAAACGTTCCAAGCATTGATAATGCTATTTTGCTTGGGAAGCTGGCGATGAGAATGGCTCTTGATGAAGAAGACGATATGGAACGCAGAGAGGCTTTGTTTGAAATTGCGGACTCGTCTTTCAAGCAGGCTCAGAAAATAGACCCGCAAGACAGGGTTATGCTTAATAATTATGCGGAGTTCTATCGGGTGAGGGGAGAATTAGAAAAAGCCAGACAGTTATTACAAGATTCGGGAGACAAAAAATTAATATGGTCGCATTATTTTCAGAGTGGTCAATTTGAAAAAGCCAAAGAGATTCTGGAACAGTTATATCAGAGCGATTCGAAGGACGAACGTGTCATAAAGGGTCTTTTATTTGTTGGCGGAAGAATCGGTGATAAAGAGGTGATAAAAAAGTATAGTGAAGAACTTTTATTGCTTGATGACAATATTCAGAACCGCCTTATACAAATCCAAGCTTACCTCAGAGGTGGGCTTATCAAAGAATCTGAAAACAAGTTGCAGAGCTTAAAAGAGCTGTATCCGGATGAACCTAGAGTAATACTGCTTGAGGCATGGTTGGCTATGAAACAGGGACGTTTGAGAGAGGCGTTGGAGTTGACAAATCGAGGTCTTGAAACAAGTTTTAAGGACGATGAGGGCAACGCCGTAGCTTGGCAGTTAAGAGGTGAGATAAATCGTTTAATAGCAAATTATGACCAGGCGATTATTGATTTGAAGAAAGGTAAACAATTGTCGATTGGCAGTGGTGAAGTAACCACTGATATCCTTAGTGTCCAGATGTCTCTTGCAAAGGCCTATCTGCGAGCTGGGCGAGTAGAGGATGCTATAATAGAACTTAAAAGCGTGATTGAGCATCCACAATCTTCTATGGAAGCCAGGGAAATGCTTGAACAGATTTATTGGCGTCTTGGAAGAAAAGAAGCCTTGAAAGAATTCTATCAACAGATGCTAACGAAATATCCTAATAACGTACACTGGTATAATCAAGCTGGTGCACTTTCTTTAGCAGCGAGGGATTACAATAGAGCAGAGCAATTGTATGCGCAGGCTTGGCAGAAAAGCCAAACGTATGACGAGCAGCAGATATGGTTGGAGGCTCTGGATGCTCTCGATGGACGTCTTAAGGCGCTCATTTTAAGTGATAAGTTAGATAGGCTTTTTGAAGAGGCAAATGACTATGTCGATGGTAAATATGCTCCTGTAGCTTTCTTCAGGATGGCCGAGGCAAAGTTGAAGCTGGGTGATAAGGTTACCGCTGTGCAGTATTGTCAAAAGGCCATTGACAAAGCGGGGGAAGATGAGGTTTTTGTGACTGAAATTTTGAAAAGAATGTATTCACTTCTCGGATATGAGGATGTGCAACAGGTTTGCAATAAAAGACTTGCGGACAAACCTGAATCAATTGCTGCTAATTGGGCTATGTTCAATTTGGCGGCGATTAAAGGCCAGTACAACAAAGCTATAAATTATATTGACAAGTGTCTGCAGATTTTAGGGCCTGACGACGATGGGATTCGTGTGACTGAATACACAATTAAGAAGGTACAGGTTTTACAGATGGCTTACAAGAAGACATCCGATAAAAATTACCTTGAAAAGGCTATAACAGAATACGAAAGTTTATTGACAAAAATGCCGAATAATATCAGTGTTCTGAATAATCTGGCCTATCTATTGGCTCTCAATAATGAGGAATTGGATGAGGCTCTTCAATATGCTGAGCGTGTTTATGAAGCAAGACCTAATGACCCAACTTTTTTGGACACCTATGCATTTGTGTTGTATAAGAACGGCAAAAATTCCGAGGCAGCCCAGTTTTTACGGACTGCTATACAACAATACGAGCAGTATAGAATCCCGGCACCACCAGAAGTCTATGAGCATTTAGGTCAAGTCACTGAGGCTCTTGACTTGATAAGCGAGGCTACTGGTGCTTATGAACAGGCGTTAGAGGTAGGTGATGATACTTTATCGGAGGAGGCAAAAGATGCATTAAAAAAGACTATTCGTCGCCTTTCACGGCAAGGTGAGAACTAAAAAAGTGAGTTTTTTGGAAGGAGTCGTGTGAAAAACGGTTTTTTAGTATGTGGAACGTTACAAGCCTTTTCACCCGTGCTTTCTTGCGAAAGCAGGAGCGGGGGGGTGATTAGGTCTTAAATGCGTGACACTCAAGGAGAAATAGACAGTTAGGGAAAAAGCAAAGATTAGAAATTTATTATTTTAGGATAGAGAAGAATGGCTGTTGCAGATAGTGTAAACAGAATAATTGGGCCGGCTCGGCCTAAACAAATGGCAGTTATCACGGCACTTACACCAAAAGAAATGTTTGGGATCATCCGTCGGCGTTTATTGTTGATAGTTTTTTCGACTGTATTAGGTCTGATTATCGGCGGCGTGGGTTGGTATCTCTTAAAAGAATTTCTTCCTGAATATACTGCCAAGACCTACGTTAGGGTTTTGCCGCCTATAGAGCAGGACCCTATGGAGATTGCAGGGACTCAGGTAAACAAGGATATTCAGTATGGGTATCGTTTATCAATGTCTGCACTTATGACCTCGCAGAGTTTCTTTCAAAGGTTGCTTGAAAGGGACAAAGTTCGACAGACCGTTTGGTTCAAGCGATTTGGGCGTGCCAGGCAAGTGAGTATAAGGGATGCAGTAAGAGATTTGGAGCGACATTTTGTCTCTTATGCCCAGAGAGACGGAGATTCTATCGAGGTCTCAATGAGTTGCCAGGATAGGGAGGAATCAGCATTGATAGTGAATGAGATGATAGACTTGTTCATTGCATCGCAGGGAAGCACAAAAAGGGCGGAAGTGGCGGAAAAGCTGGCGAGACTTAATGAACAGTTGGATAGTGTTCAAAAGGAGTTAACTTACGCTGAAAATATGTTGGATGATGTCCGTAGGAGATATGGCTTTGTTGATCTTCAGGATCGTGATTGGCAGCCGACAATCACCCAAAAACTCAATGATTTGGAAGTTGAGCAAAGTGACCTTCTTATGACGATAAGACAGATTCAGACAGCAATAGGAAATCTTGATAGACTTGCGACAGGGCCTGTTACTGAGCAGATTGAGCAGCAGATAGAGAACGATCCTGTTATGGTTATGCTTGCACAGCAGCTTTCTTTGCAGGAAGCGATGCTTGCAGGTACGCTAACGAAGTTCGGTGAAAATCACAGAGAGGTCCGTAGGGTAAGAGAATTGTTGAACGAAATCAGGGCAAGAAGGGCACAGAGAAAAGCTGAGATAGCTGAGCAGACCAGACAGGCAAATCTTAAGGATGCTCAGGACCAGTTGCTTATAACGCAGGCAAGACTTGCGGAATTGGAGCGGATGCGAGAGGAAGTGGCTGCGAAACAGAGAGACCTTGATTTGGCACGCGTACAGTATGAACAGCGGGTGGCTATAAGAGACGAAAGAAAAGAGATGCTCGTTACTATCAAGGAGCAGATTGAGAAGTTGAAGATCATTCACGATGACCCGACAACGCCTAAAGTACAGTTTGTTGGATATGCTCCTGTACCGCTGGAGATGAGTGCTCCAATATGGTATTTTTACTTCCTTGGTGGAACTATATTGGGTTTTATGATTGGGATGGGACTTGCTTTTCTCATCGAGATGCTTAATGACCTGGTTCGTACGCCGAGTGATGTGGATACATATTTGCACATTCCACTTTTGGGTGTTGTACCTGATGCAGCTGAAGATTCCCAGGCTAAGCATGTTGACCTTTGCCATGTTGTTCGCCAGGCGCCTTATTCATTTGTCAGTGAATCCTACAGGCGGTTTCGGACCAACTTGAAGTTATCCGGTTCTGCGGAGTCTGCGAAGGCGCTGCTTGTTACCAGTGGTTCAGCGGGAGATGGAAAAACGTCCTTGGCGGCGAATCTTGCTTCTACTTTTGTTGCTGAAAATAAGAAAGTGCTGCTTGTCGATGCTAATTTGTGGCGACCGAGATTACATAATATCTTCCCGAAGGTTGGGGCCGCGGATGAGGTATTTGGTGAACAGGCCGAATATGGTCTGACCGATTTGTTAATGGGACAGTGTACTACTCGGGACGTTATAAGGACCAGCGGCATAGAGGGCTTTGACATAATTGATTCAGGTGTGCTGCC
>CAZUTR010000007.1:4983-16889 GCA_964623545.1 uncultured Pirellulales bacterium
AATAGGTTGACCTAAAACACGGCCGGGGCTTGGTGACGTAAAGCTTGCCCGGCGATACGGTCTATGTATGTGTTTTTCGGGGTTTTGATTTGACTTCTCAGGGCTGGGAGAGTAAATTTACCGTTCCTGCAAAGGCATTAGTACGTATTCTTTGAAGTGGATATCGCTCTATTTCAAATTTATATGCGAAAGGATTTTGTTGATGGAAAAATTTTTGGTGACCGGTGGAGCCGGATTTATTGGTTCGAATATCTGCAGGAAGCTTGTCTCGCAGGGTTGTTTCGTAAGGGTGGTTGATAATTTGCTTACCGGCAAGAAGAGAAATCTTGCCGATATTATTGACAAAATTGAATTTATAGAAGCTGATATGGGTGACCCTGACATTGCCCGTTCAGCTATGAAGGATATTGATGTTGTACTTCACCAGGGTGCTTTGCCCTCTGTGCCTCGGAGCGTTGACGACCCCGCCGCCACACACAGACACTGTGTCGATGCCACTTTCACACTTCTGTTAGCTGCCCGTGATGCTGGTATAAAGCGTTTTGTTTTCGCCGCCAGCTCTTCCGCTTATGGCGATACCCCGACCCTGCCGAAAGTTGAGACGATGCCTGCCCATCCACTCTCGCCCTACGCAGCCGCTAAACTCGTCGGGGAGTATTATTGTACTGTTTTTTATACAGTTTTTGGCTTGGAGACGGTCTCGCTGCGTTATTTCAACGTTTTTGGGCCACATCAGGACCCGACAAGCCAATATGCAGCCGCCATACCTGCCTTTGTGACGGCCATATTAAAAGACCAGCCACCGACTATTTTCGGCGATGGTGAGCAGAGCCGGGACTTTACTTATGTTGATAATGTTGTCGAGGCAAATTTGCTTGCCGCACGAGCAAAGCAGACAAAAGGCGAAGTTGTAAATATCGCCTGCGGCGAAGCTATAACCGTGAATGCAATTATTGATATGATTAACGAACTGGTTGGTAGGGATATTAAGCCGATTTATACCGACCCCCGCCCAGGCGATGTAAAACACTCCCTCGCCGACATTTCCTTAGCTGCTGAACTACTCAACTACAAACCCACAGTTGGCTTCAAACAAGGCCTGCAAAAGGCCATCGACTGGTACCGAGAAAATCTTCTGTAATCTTTATATTTAGGTGTGGCGTTTCTAAGAAACCTACTTTAACTCTTTTTTCATTTCCTCTGCTTTTTGAATTAGCTCTTCTCGGTTGATTTCTTTTTTAGGTTCGAGCTCGAATGTCCATTTATAGGAATTGACGATTCTTTTCGGATTCAGAATCTGAGTGAAAAAATCGAACGGAAATTTATCATGGAGAGGCGCTTTGAGTTTGCGATGTGTATTTAAGGTTTCGTATCCTTCCTTGCTTGTACGCACGCGGTAATCACCATACCAGTTAAATGAGACCGTAACCGGTGAGATGCCGATTTCCTCATCATTCACCTCTACTATCGCTCCCTGCGGCACGGTTTCAATTGTAAGTTCCCGTTCGACACAGCCGGTGTTCATTATAGTTAAAGTTACACATAAACCGATACGGGCGAACAAATTGAAATCTCTCATAGGTACATCCTTATAGATAATTTGTGAGACATTATTATAAAAGAAATGCCTGAATAAAAAAGACAAAATTCCAACACTTGTAACCTCTTGCTATAGCCACACTTATATTGTCTATCCGTAAGATGTTTTTCTAATCGCACTCAAAATTAAATAACTTGATTGCTTTTTACCGACCTATGTATATATTGATGCAGAATTTCAGTTGTAGTTTGTCTTTTTGGAAAAATTGAAAACCGAATTTGAAAGGGTGGGTTTATGTGTCAGTCGTGTGGATGTTCGCCGTGTGATGCTTGCGGCAGGCCTATTGAAGATGGCGTATGCACAGGTTGCGGCCAGCCGGCCGATGAATGTACCTGTGAGCCGCAGGAAGATTAATTTACCTGGCTTTCACTGTATTTTATAAACCTTATGGGCTGCTTTGCTTACACGGCTCGCTAAGGCACAGGAGGAATTTATACTTTCCAGCGCCAAGGAACCAAATTTCCTTAACATTAACTCTTCACCTCGCCATCCAACAGAAAATTCAAAATTCTTGACACCACTTCGATTGCAGGTTAAATTGTAGAAGGATTGGCAGTTTTGTTTTTGTGGTGGTATTTGGATTATGAAGATTTCGCTTAATTGGTTAAATGGCTATATCGAGACCGGACTTTCCGCTGAGCAAATCGCCGAACTCCTTAGCGACCTTGGTTTACCGTGTGAGGGGATTGAGCATCTCGATGGAGATGCTGTAATTGATATTGAGGTAACGAGTAACCGCGGCGACTGCTTGAGTCATATCGGTATCGCCCGGGAATTAGCGGCTGCGACGGGCAAAAAATTAAAGCTGCCGACAGTCGAACTGGCTGAATTAGACAAAGATACAGCACAATTAGCCAGTGTTGAGATTGCAGAACCGGATTTGTGTCCCCGATATACAGCTCGTGTTATTCAGGGTGTTAAAGTTGGTCCTTCGCCGGATTGGATGGTAAAACTGCTGGAAGCCGTTGGATTGCGAAGTGTAAATAACGTTGTCGATGCGACTAATTATGCGATGATGGAAACAGGTCAGCCGCCGCACGCATTTGATTACGACAAAATTACGGACGCTAAAATAATTGTCAGAAAAGCAAAAGACGGCGAGCGCCTGGTCAGTATTGACGGGACGAAATGCGACCTGAACAGCCGGATGTTGATTATAGCCGACCCGAAGGGCCCTGTTGCCATAGCGGGAGTTATGGGTGGGCTCGAAACGGAGGTTAGTGAAACAACGAAAAATATCTTGTTGGAAGATGCTTATTTCGAGCCGATAAGTGTGCGTACAACCGCGCGCCGCCTTGCTTTGCCCTCGGAGTCTTCTTTCAGATTTGAGCGAATTGTAGATATCGAATCGATTGATTGGGCCTCCAAAAGAACTGCGCAGCTCATCACGCAGGTAGCTGGCGGCAAAGTCGCAAAAGGCGTCGTTGACATCTATCATAAAAAATCAGAGCCAAAGCGCGTAGCGCTTCGGCTCAACCGATTAAAAGCTCTGCTTGGTATTGAGATTCCTCAAGACGAAGTGCTGAGGATTTTATCTGCGTTGAGTTTTCAACCTAAGCTGGAAACGGATACTGTAGTTTGCGCAGTGCCTTCGTGGCGAAGTGACATCTATCGCGAGATTGATTTGATTGAGGAAATCATACGCGTTCACGGCTACGATAAAATACCGATAGAACCAAGAATTCAAATCGTGGTCACACCACCCGATGAACGGCAAAAA
The DNA here is from genome assembly GCA_964623545.1 of uncultured Pirellulales bacterium. Lineage (GTDB taxonomy): Bacteria > Planctomycetota > Phycisphaerae > Sedimentisphaerales > Anaerobacaceae > CAZUTR01. Next base: position 8,304 of record CAZUTR010000007.1, read on the forward strand.
CTAATCCAGTCACTCACGACTTTTCTTAATGGCTGCGGCTTTTTCGAGACGGTTAATGTCAGTTTCATTAACAATTCGATTGCATCGCTGTTTGTCGATTCTGGGTCAGTGGAGCACTTGTCTGTTAAAGATGAAACTAGAAAGGGCGCCAATTTGCTCCGTCGAACCCTTTTGCCTTCTTTGTTTAATGCTCTGAAGACAAATCTGAACGCCGGCAATATTGCCTGTCGGCTGTGTGAAATCGCCGATGTCTACTTTCCAGAAGGCAAAAACGTTTTACCGACAGAGAAAACCAAACTTGCACTTGTTTGTGACTGTGAATTCAGAGAGTTAAAAGGTGTGGTCGAAAGTTTAGTAAGAAGTATAAGCACCAATATCCAGATTGTTTTTAAACCAGCTAATATCACTTGGGCACAAAGTGGTGCTGAGATTTTCGCAGATGACGCGAAGATTGGTATCGCCGGGGTTGTCTCTGACGCCGTGAAGCAAAAGTATGATTTCAAGCAGATTAGTCCTTGCGGTGCCGAACTGGATTTCCAAGCCCTTGCAGCTCTCCAGACAGGGCCGGTAAAAGTCAAACCCATTCCGAGGTTTCCTGCGATACAGCGGGACCTTTCACTGATTGTCGACGAATCCGTCACATGGGCTGATATCGATTCCGCCGTGAACAAAAAAGCCCCGGACAAATTGGAGGATGTTAAGTTTGTTGGTATATACCGCGGCAGGGGTATACCGACCGGCAAAAAAAGCGTTACATTGTCACTCACTTTCCGGGACACTGACGGCACGTTGACCCACGATACGGTCGATGCCTTCGAGAATAACATTGTCGCTGGGCTGTCTTCATCTGTTGGAGCGGAGCTTAGAACCGCGTGAATTTGGATTTACCTGCTCATTATAGAAGTCAACATATCGAGATAATCAGAAAGCAGTCGAGTTATCAAAAACTTTTGTCTGACTGTTTCCTTTGCGTTTTGCCCCAGTTCTTTTCTCTCTTTTGGGTTTTTGAGCAGGTGTACTATTTTTTCTGCGAATCCATCTAAATCTTTGGGTTCGAGCAGGAAACCATTATGTCCATCTTCTATTTGTAAAGGTATGCCCCCTACATTTGACCCCACAACTGGAGTTTGTTTCCACAGCGCTTCTGTCACACTAAGACAAAAGCCCTCTCTTATTGACTTCTGGATTATAACGTCCGAGAATCTTTGAACTGAGTTAACAAGGAACTCATTATTTCCAACTACGAAAATTATATCGCCTTTTTTAACGAGACTGCCTGCCTTTCGGTAAGTCTTATTATAAATCTGCAATCCTTCAGGGTCGTCACTGGCAACGTTGTAGCAGAAAACCAATCTGCAATCTACCTTCTCTTTAACTCGCTTGAAAACCTCTATTACACCCTCAGGGTCTTTCCAAGGGTCAAGCCGGGAAACCTGAGTAATGACGGGTTTGTCCGTTGGTATCCCGGCTTTTGTTAAATATTCCTTTATGGTTTTATCTGGAATATCTCTGTTCTTTGGTGTCAGAGGATTAATAGCTGGAAACATAAGTCTTTGGTCCACAGGAAGGTCGTCTTTAAAGTACTTTTCGCTTGACACTACAACCTGGTCGTACTTGAGCAGAAATCCTTTCATAAAGTCCCACAGTTCTTTTTGCGGGTCAGTCAAATCTATATGGCATCGCCAAATCCAGGGCTGACGTTTTCTGTAATATTTTATCAGCGCGAGCGGCTGCGGGTCATGGATGATAACACAGTCGTGGTCGAGGTGAGTAAATCTGGAAAAATTATCGTTCACTTGAAGGTAAATCTGTTTTTTTCTTTCCGACAGGCTTAACTTTGCCCCTTGTAGTGCATTGTGGAAGCCCTTGGTAGTCTCGAAAAATTCCTGGCTGCCGTGGAGGATTCGCCAGCCAGTATCTATTCCAACATCATTCATCAGCATTACAAGAGAGTAGAGAATTTCCGCTACTCCGCCTCCCTGATAGGTTGCGTTGAGGTGAACGATATGTTTGCCGTAGAGCTTTCTTGCTCTTGCATAAATTTCAGCTAACATCTCATCCGGTGCTATCCCGCGAAAACTTTCGAGGCTTAGCATATAGGTCTCCTAAAAGCTCTTTTAATAACTCCCTGATTTCAGATACACTGTCTACGTTAAAACGTGCCCTGGAAACACAGGTTCCAACTCTTATCGAATATGCCTTCGAAGGCAAAACGGCAAACATCTCTTCATCGGTATAATCATCGCCAGCCGCCAGAATAAAGTCCCAATTTCCCTTTTCAAGCAGAAGTTCAGCTATTTTACCTTTATTGATGTCGTGGCTTTTGACTTCGAGTATCTTGCTCCCCTCAAACACTCCTACACCTAAATTTGATGTTAAATTCATTAGGGTATCTCTCAGCTCCTGTGTTCTGACACGGGCAAGCTCAGGGTCTGCCCTTCGGCAGTGCCAGACAAGCGAAAAATCCTTTTCCTCTATTGACGCACCGGGCGTACGGTCTGAGGAAAGCTCAAGAATAGGTCTGATTGTCGCTTTCCAGTCATCTTTTAATGGCTCCATACATTCCCACTCTTGATTTTGTCTTTTTATCCAGCCCCCGTGTTCGGCGATGAGCGTAACATTCAGATTACCGAGCCATTTTGTTAATGTGTTTTTATCTCGTCCGCTTATTATAACAACCTCATTTTTGTGGTCACCGGATAAGTCTTCAAGCAAAGCTATAATCTCTTCATCCGGCCCTGCCTTTTCGGGTCTGCCCTGGAAGCCGACGAGCGTTCCGTCATAGTCAAGCAGTAATAATCGCCGCTTACTTTTTCGGTATTCGTCGATAAGCGTGTGTTTTATAGTTTCTGTTAGTTTTCGGACAGACAACTTCTGTTGTGTCTTTTTAATCTCGCTTAGCGCGTGTAAAAAGTCATCTGCCCATCTGGATGCTGTGTAGCTCGAAAGTCTGTTCTGCATCAATCGATTTCGCTCGACCTGCTCTTCAACCGGCATCTCCAGGGCGTCTTTTATTGCCTGTACTATCTCTGATTTATTATTTGCATTGACTGTTATTGCCTCGGCCAACTCACTTGCCGCACCGGCCATCTCGCTCAATATCAATACACCTCTACCGTCGGTTTTCGTCGCGATGAATTCTTTCGATATCAGATTCATCCCATCTCGCAAAGGAGTTACTAAAGCTACGTCTGCGATTCTGTATAGTGCGGTTAGTTCGCGAAACGGCAAAAAGCGATAAAGATACCAGACAGGCATCCAGCCGATTAAACCATGTTCACCATTAATCCTGCCTACAAGATGTTCGAGTTCCTCCCTTAGAGTTTTATAATCTTTGACTTTAGTCCGCGACGGGACCGCGACCATAATTAAGGTGACCTTGCCTTTATATTCGGGGTTTTGTGAGAGGAATAAGTCGAAGGCTTCAAGTCGTTCGATAATTCCCTTTGTATAATCTAACCTGTCTATGGATATTATTATTTTTCGTTCACCGACTTTCTGTCGAATTTTTCTTATTTCTTTTTGAACATCTGCATCCTTCGGGGCCTGAGAATATTTTTCATAGTCGATGCCCAGAGGAAATGCATCGATTTTAACAACTCTACTCCCGACATTGAGAACTCCAAGATTATGTTCAAGTCCCGATATCCTGCTGGCGCTGCTCAAAAAGTGTCGAACGTAGTCGTATGTATGAAATCCTATCACGTCTGCTCCCAGCAGGCCGTTTAGAATGTCACGACGCCAGGGCAAGGAACGGAATAACTCAAATGAGGGAAATGGTATATGAAGGAAAAAACCGATTCCTATATTTGGCATTTTTTGCCGCAGCATATGCGGAACGAGCATTAATTGATAATCATGTATCCAGATATAATCTTCCGGCTCTGCGACTTTAGCTATCTCATCGCAGAATATTTGATTGACTTGCTTGTATGTTTGCCAATAATGATTTTCATATATTGTATATAATGGAAAATAGTGGAAGAGTGGCCATATCGTTTTGTTGGAAAAACCCTCGTAGTAGTTTTCAACTTCTTTCTCTGAGAGAAAAATCGGATGGTTTTGTTCCTGCGTAAGCTTTATCGCTATTTTTATTTTGTCGTTGGTTGTTAATGCTTCGCTTTTAATTCCCGGCCAGCCTATCCACAGAAACTCGTATGATTTGGATAGTGAGGACAGACCACTGGCTAATCCACCCGGGCTCGGTATATACTGTACATCGTCTGCCCGTTTGATAATGCTGACTGGTAGTCTGTTTGATACTATGATAATTCTTTGCATAGTTTTGTTAATATTTATCTATTTTTCACATTCTTACAAAAAAGCGCTTTATATAGAAATTTTCAGGGGGCTGTTTTTTTCTTGTGGCATCTGTATAAGCCATATTTAAGTCTAGTATACAAAGTATAGTGCTGATGGCAACAGGCAATTATACATTTGTTGTTGGTTGTTAGTTTGGCTGTAGAAAAATCGATGAACAGACCGAAATATAGTAATGGTGAAAAACTGAGAGTTTTAAATAGTAGCTTATAATTGCTACTTTGTTATTGACTTCGCTCTTTAAAATTGATATAAAGGATATTGCAGGCTGACCCCTGCGGTGTTCGTGTAGAAAGCGATATTTGAAAAAACCGATACACCCAACTCAGGGAAATCAGGCCTTGGAGGCTCGAAAATGCCTACTCGATAGGACTTTCGGACACAAGCAACGATTGCCCACCTGGAAATACTGGGTTTCTTCAAGAGCTTTCTTACGGCACTAGTGGAGGTATAACCTGCAGCTAATAAAAGGCCTGTGTAAGCAGGCCTTTTTATTTTAGCTTTTCTCCAGATTTTTGGCCTTTAATTTCAAAATTTTTAGCGATTTCGGATATTACCGATTGCGCCGGTTTTATCAATGGTATGCCCTGGGGTCAGAAGTCAGAAGACAAAAACAGAAGATAAAGCCCCGAGCATGAGTGAGGGGATAAAGACGAGCATCAAGTATCGAGAATCAAGCATTAAGTTCACGCGAACAGTAACAATATAGCGAATTTCGAGAACACTTCTGCACTAATCAAAGCTACTATAAAAGTGATTATTGCCTTTGTGCCTTTAACGTTGCAGGACACAGAATAGGCCCTGTACATCAATACAACCGTCCAGACTATCATCAAAATTATTATAATAACAGTAGGAACAAATATTAGCATATCTGTATAATTAATTGTCGTAGTTGTGAAGCCATATTTGACCTTCGATGCTAAATACATACCGGCTCTAAGGTTCGCTTCGGGAAGCATTATCACAGCAGTAATCAAATATGGCCAGCGAGCCAGCGCCTGTGTCCCAACCACATCTATCATTCTAAAAGATGATGGCGATATAATTAAGCCAAAGAAAAATAACGGCACAGCCATACTAAGCCAGTTTATCAACCCTTCAGACAAAAATAACCATAAAGGTGCGGATAGGCCTTTGTGAACATCCAGCACGCCGTCAAAGTGTGTATAACCAAGCCGGCAGACGAACCCGCTTATCAGGATAATTACCAGGCCGAAAAACAGGGCGTAATAACCAGCTACGAATTTGAAGGGATTAAAAAGCCATTGGCTCAGCCGTTTGTCGGGCGTGGTTTTAATACTGGTTTCTACTGTGTCCATAGATTTACCCTTTTTTGTCACCGAGTTTTTCTGCGAGCTTGATACGTTCTATGATTTCATCGAGCTGGTTGCGAACTGTAGGATAGCTTAAGCCAAGCAGTTTCGCCATCTCTTTTAATGAGCCGCTTGCTTTCATAAATTCGAGAACAAAACTTTGGTCCTCAGCTGATAGACGGGCCAATACCGGAAGCTCGAATCGACCCTGTATTTCCGTCTGACACTGCTCACAGTTTAGACTCTTTACCTTCAATTGACTTTTACACGATGGACATGTTATTGGCAAAACTTTCATAAATTTATCCTATCAAAATTGGTTCTTTAGCTAGCATACGGTCATACAATAACAAAACGATATTCACTAATCCAAGGACGATAAAGCCGGCCAATCCGGTAATGCCCACTATCAAGTCATTCCCTCCCTTAACTGCCAGAATTGATATACCTGCCGTGCCGTTGAGTGTTCCGTGTATTATCGCGGCGGCTATAACGGATTTCGCCTTGAGTCTGATATAACTGAAGATTGGAGCAAGTAACACACACAGAACGACCATCATAAATACGCCCATTAATGGGTGTAGTGGATAGTTATGGCCTTGAAGAATAATTGGCCCATGCCAAATGCCCCAGATGACGCCGATAACCAGTGATGATTTCCAGAAACCCAGAAAGCCGAGTTCTTTTTGCAGAAATCCTCTCCATCCTAATTCCTCACCAAAAGCGGCAACCGCGTTGATGGTAATCCCGGCAACGAGGCCTAAAAGCAGACCCATTAGAATCGGATGGCTGTGAAAAACATCGGCTTTATTTTGCATTTGTTGTAATTGCTCTTCTGTTAATATTGATTCATACCTCTCGAGCAGAGTGGTTATTTCAGTGTTGTATTCGGTACCTGCAAAAAGCAGGCTGACCCCTAAGGTTGCAAAAGCAATAACAGGGGGCAATAACCACGCTATTAAAAACCACCGGTTCGGTTTGAACGAAATGCCTAAAGGTTTTATAAGGGCTTTTTTATAAATGAACTTCTGGACAATAATCGCAACAATCATCGGAACAAGCATATAACCGGCTGCCATTACAAGTGATTCAATTGTGCCCCACCTGCCTCCGAATGCGAAGAACAGAATTGCCATAAGCCAGTTAATCGAAAAAGTCAAGCCGAGAAAAACGAATATTTTTTTGAAGTTGATACCCATCGCAATTAAACCTTTAATAAATACCTAATTGAGCTATTTTGCCGCTTGGCTTGGGACAAAAAACAAACCGGATATTTGCTTTTCCTGATTGAAAACCACCTTGGTATCTAAAGTCCCCTTTTCAAATTTGCACGTTACAAAAACTATGTCGTACTGTAGGTATTTTCCCTTCCGAACTCCTTGTTGTTCTATGAAAGCCCCCGCCTTAGCGATTACAGTGTTCCACGCTTCCTGTAGTTTTTCCGCTGGCAGCGCCGTCTTCATGGTCCCGTCGAAATTTTCAACCACTTTTGCGTAATCTCCTTTTACCAGTAACATCACCAGCTCCCGGGCAATATCTTCGATTTCTTTACCTTCTTTGCGGGATTCTTCTCGCCCGCTGAAATCATTACGTGTTACGTACAAAGCTGTGACCTTATAGTCTCTAAAGAACAGTCTAACTCCCTTTATCTTGTTACTGTAATAGCAGTGCCCTTGCTCGCCGTTAATGTCTTTATATAGAACTTGGTCGCTGGCTATTTTGGGCATTGCCTGGCCGGTTATCATTTTCTTTGGCTTGCCTATGACCTTTAAAACCTTTTCGAGCGAGTCATCTACCTGTATTTTGCCCCTCCATATATAGCCCGCCTGTGTGTGCCGCAGTTCGGTTACCTTACCGCCGCTCATCACGATACTAAATCCGTTAGGAAAACTTGCTAAGTATGTTGGAGGCAGTTTGTTCTTTGTGTAAGTTTTATTTTCCCAAACGTATTCTGTTGGCTCACCGAATATCTTAATGACTTTATCAAGATTTGCAGTATTGATGTTCAGTTTGGCAACTTTAGCGTTGATTTCTGATACTTCGACTCGCTCTATTACATCCTCAGCTCTTAAGTTAATCCCCAGTTTATATGGCGCTGCTTTGGCAAGCTCAATATCGTCACCTACAAATTCTACAACATAGTCATTGAGCTTGAGGCAAAAAGCGGGGTCACCTTTCATATCGAGAATGCTTTTGTATATCTCTTCAGCATCCTGTGTAGTAGTGCACTCGAATATGTTAACTTGAAATTTCCTGTCATCCGTGGAAAAAATTGTGTTCGATAGTATGTTAATTCTTCCGCCAAGTTTTTGTCCGATTGCAACAGCTTGTTCTTGTGGAACTATGAAGGAATCTATGACCTGCCAGTCGTCGGGTGTCTTTGTGATTAACTTTTTGGCCAAAATATCCAATGTTGCTGGTTCAAGCCCCAAGCCTGAGCGAGCTTTATTTATAAGATTCATATCGTGACATTTAGCGAATTCTATTACTGTACTCCCTTTCTGTGCTACATTAGCGGTGCGTCCACTGTGAGCTTGGAGTTCGGCTTGGTAAACCTTCATCGCTTCATTTTTTGAGGAGCAATGAATAATGTTTATCTGGAGTTGTTGGCCTTCTATTGAAAGTATTGTGTTGGTTAATTTTGTTATTTTTCCGCCTAATTTTAATCCGATGGCTTGTCTCTGATCTTGGGGTACTTCAAATGATTCTATAACCTTCCAGCCTGCCGGCAGATTTTTGAACAACTGTTCACTGCCATTGGCTTTTGTTTGAAGTACAACAACAAACGCAATAAAGCCAAACCATACCGTAATACCTGTTATTCCGACAATTCGCCTTATCATTATTTTGTCTCCTTATTCTATTTTTTGTTTGGTTGGTAGTTATGTGTTCTTTAATAAGTTTAATATTATAACGTCTATATTTAATATTATTAAGTATATATTTAGAA
>CAZUTR010000007.1:16899-22037 GCA_964623545.1 uncultured Pirellulales bacterium
ATTGGATTATTTGCTGTTGTCGTGGAGTCAGCTTCTCCATTATTTGTTCTATTTCCATAATAATAGATTTAACTATATAACATTTGTACTTAATATTATTAATCATTATTTTAAATAAATCAATATAAAAATAAATTTATTTTAACATTTTTCGTTAAAATGGAACAATTTTCTGGTTCTGTTTTGTTTTGGAAAGTAGCTTTATATCGGACGTTTAACTTATGCAAAACACTGCATTTGTCTTGTTTTTTGGGCTTAAGCCGAAGAATGGATTTGTCGATTAAAAATAGGTTAAAGGGCGGTCTATGTCTGCCTTTCGTTCGTTAGTATTTATTATTAAGACAGTTACGTCGGGGAGAAGTTGTAATGCCTAAGGTTCGCGACTTTACGGTTTTACCGGCGATTCCAGACTCTTTGAAAGACCTGGAGTTTATTGCCGCGAATATGTTTTGGTCCTGGAACCCTGAGTATGAAGCTCTGTTTAAGCGTATTGACAGTGGTTTATGGAGTTCTTGCGGCCATAATCCTGTCAAGCTTCTTGGCAGTGTCCCACAGGAGCGGTTTAACTCATTGGCGGAGGACCAGGGTTTTTTGTGTGAGTTAAAGCGGGATTCTGAGAAGTTGCGGGAGTATTTGGAGCAACCGACCTGGTTTGGGAAGGTTTGTTCTGAATGTGACAATTCTGTTATTGCCTACTTCAGTGCCGAGTTTGGGATTCATGAGTCTCTGCCTATTTATGCCGGCGGACTTGGAATCCTCGCTGGCGACCACCTGAAAAGCGCTTCTGACCTTGGTGTTCCATTGGTTGGTGTTGGCCTTTTATATCAGAAGGGCTATTTTCGACAGCTTTTGAATGTTGATGGCTGGCAGCAGGAGGTATATGTTGATAGTGATTTCTACAATATGCCGATTGAGCTTGTTCGAAAACAAAGCGGTCGGCCGTTGACTATTAGCGTTGAGTACCCGGGCAGGAGTGTTTACGCTCAGATATGGCGTGTGCACGTTGGCCGGCTAAAACTATATCTGTTGGATACAAATATAGATGCCAATTCCTCAACCGACAGGATGATTACAGCAGCTTTGTATGGAGGTGACAGAGAACTGCGGATTCGTCAGGAAATTATGCTGGGCATTGGTGGCTTTAAGGCCCTTGCTGCGATGAATATTACACCTGCTGTCTGCCATATAAATGAAGGACACGCCGCTTTTATGGCACTGGAGCGAATACGCCAGTTGCGAAACGCAGAGAATATGACTTTTGACCAGGCACTTGAAGCTGCTAAGGCGGGCAACGTTTTTACTTTGCATACTCTTGTAAAAGCCGGACTCGATGAATTTTCAGTAGAGTTGATGGATAAATATTTTGGCGATTATTTCCCGAAACTCGGCATAAACAGAAAGCAGTTTCTTGCTTTGGGCAGGATAGACCCTGAAGATGATAAAGAGTCATTCAAGATGCCGGTACTCGCCCTGAAAGTGAGCAGTTTCAAAGGTGGCGTAAGTAAGTTGCATGGTCAGATGTCGCGAAGTATGTGGTCGTGTCTGTGGGGTGGTGTACCTGTTAGTGAGATTCCGATAGCCTCCGTCACAAACGGAGTGCATACCAAAACCTGGTTGTCTGAGGAAATGAACGCTGTATTTGAAAGATACTTCGGACCGAACTGGGCTGATTATTCTTTGGAAAATTCGATTTGGAAGGATGTCGACAGAATCCCTGATGAGGAATTTTGGATGGCACATCAGCGATGCAAAGAGCAACTTGTTGCTTTTGTTCGTCACCGCCTTAAAGCTCAGATGCAGCGACGAGGCACCTACAACGCAGAATTAAACTGGGCTGAGGGTGTGCTTGACCCTGAGGCGCTCACTATTGGTTTTGCAAGGAGATTTGCTGGTTACAAAAGAGCTAATCTATTGCTCAAGGAGCCTAAGCGGCTTATTAAATTGCTTAGCAACCAGGGCCGCCCCGTTCAGTTTATATTTGCCGGTAAAGCTCATCCAAGGGACACGCAGGGCAAAGAAATTATACGTGAGATTGTCCGTTTCACCGCCCAGAATGAACTCGGACGCAGTGTTGTGGTTCTTGAAGACTACGATATTAACGTGGCCAAAATGTTAGTTCGCGGTGTAGATGTTTGGCTGAATAATCCACGAAGACCGATGGAGGCCAGCGGAACAAGCGGTATGAAGGCGGCGATTAATGGTGCATTAAATATAAGCACTTTGGATGGCTGGTGGTGTGAGGGATACAGACCTGAAGGCGGGTGGGCTATCGGAGCCGAAGAAGAGTATAAGGATGACGAATTTCAGGATGTTGTTGACTCGCGGGCTTTATATGATATTCTCGAAAATGAGGTTGTGCCGTTATTTTATACTCGTTCGCAGGACGATTTGCCGCGTGCCTGGATTCACAGAGTCAAAAATTCCATTAAGTGGATAGCTCCAAGGTTCAACACTCATAGGATGGTTGCAGAGTACACACGAAGGTTTTATAACCCGGCTGCAGCGAGGTGGAGGTATTTGACCGCTGATGCCTGCTCCAGAGCCAAAGCTCTTTCTGTTTGGAAGTCAGAAATCAAAACCGCTTGGCCCGAATTGGCCATCAAGGATGTTCAGGTTTACGTCAATAACGGCCAGGCTGCTGAGCAGCTCGACCCAAAAAGGTCGGTGATTAAGGTCGGCGCACAGCTTAACGTCAGGGCACTGATTAAACTTGGCACCATCAGCCCGGATAAAGTCTCGGTTGAGCTTTATCATGGTCCTGTCAATGGTCGCGGAGATATTAACGAGGGTCAGATTTTGAGAATGGATTATAAAGAGATGTCGGGCGGCAATGGGGAGCATTGGTTTGTTGGTTCGGTTCCTTGCAAAACTTCCGGAAGGCAGGGACTTGCATTACGTGTCTTACCAAGAAACGGTGATTTGGTCAGTACTCATGACCTTGGACTCGTTTTATGGGAGGCGCCTGCCGAGAATCGTGTATCGTGACTTGTTAATGCAATTCTCCAAGCTTTATTCGTTTTCTTTTTTACTTATCAGCTCATAAGCTTCGTTGGCGGACTCGGCCTGTTCAAGCGATTCTTTGAATTTTTCGTCAAGCATCAATCTGCTTATCTTGGCTAGAGCTTGAATATGTGGACCGGTTTGGTCGGAAGGGGATACAAGTAAAATTATTATTTTGACTGGCTTGCCGTCGACGCTGTCGAAATCAATTGGCTCGGCTGTAAGACCGATTGCCATTACCAGTTCTTTGACGGCTTTGCATTTGCCGTGGGGAATGGCGATGCCAGAACCGATTCCGGTGCTTCGCGTTTGTTCGCGGTTCAAAACGGCTTCTAATGCCTCTTCTTTATTAAGAAGCTGGCCGTTGGCGTCGAGCAGGTCGATTAGTTCTGTAATCACGGCTTTTTTCTCTGTGCCTTCCAGAGGAACCTTTACGCAGCTTGCCTGAAGTATTTGTGTTAGAATCATTTGAATTACTAATAAATATGCTGCATATCTTGTTTAAAGTTAAATAAACACGCCAATATACATTTTTATCATTGTATTACAAGAACTTTCTGAAAAAACTTAAAAATGCGTTTTTTTGTGACTTTTGGATACCAGAGGTGTCGAATTTTTCAGGCGGTAATAACGCGGTTTTTTAGCGTTTTTTAGGACTGTTTTGAGCAAATTTTGTTTGGAGTTGGATAAGAATGGCCCTGTTTTTCTGTCAATTTTTGTTTTTTATTGGTGATGGATTTCGCTTCAGCAACAGAATTCTTGAAAGGTCCTCTCGACGAAATGAAACTAAAATCCAGATGAAGATAGAGACCACAAATCCGAAGGATATGTTAACTATAAACTGTTGATGAGCAATATTCAGCATCCGCCTCCAGAAGGAGCTCGGTGTAAAAAGGCAAAGCGGCTTCGTTGAAAAGGCGTGTAGAAGCCGAATCCAAAGTTTCAAAGCGATAAAACCGTGTATCAAAATCAATCCTGTGAGCAGCGCCCATAACTTTCGTTTCCACGAGATGGGGCTCGCAAGTATCAGCGCGGTCATAAAAGTTATGTACATATAGCCGTCGTGTCGGCTGGTATGACGTGTCTTGATAATTGGGACATGCCCATTCTTGTCAGCTTGGGCCTTGTTATATAGCCTTATATCTATGTCGAATTCGGCATCATCTGATTTGTTGAATAGAACCACACCTTTGGAGCCGAATGATTTGAATAAGGCTGATGCGCCTGCTAAGTAAAGTCTTGAGTAAGCCTTTCCAAACCCGAGCCATGGTGACATCAGAAGCACATAAAAAACTGCAAACAGGCAGATAAATTTTATGAGCTGTTTGGCTCGGATTCGCTTGAAACTTCCTGTTTCGATGTTTGACGTTGTGTCGTCCATAACAACCAGAGAACCCAAAGAGCGATTGCAAAGAATATGAATATAGCCTGCCAAGTATCAATGTGCATGAAATCAAAGATATTTCGGTAATAGACACCTATCAAAAACAGACTGACGACCCGGACAAGATTGAGAATAGCTAAGAGCAGCGTCCCGGCAATAATCCCCGGCAGCTTTCTTAAAAATGGTGCCGGAAACGCCAGAACCGCGCAGACGAGTAAAGCGGTTGCTTCGACAGCGTCGCAGCCCCGTATAATTTTGAAGGAAAAACGCGGTGAATAAATCGTTGCCTCTATGACTTTTGTATTATAACCGAGAAGCCCAAGTATGCCCCCGGACATTCGGGCAATTAATTTATGATACGAAGGCAGTAGCACCTTGTTGTAATACGGTGTAAATGCTATAAATGCATAAAACAGTCCCATCAGAATACCAAAGACCAGAAGGAACATAAAAACAGGATGGTGTTGACCAAGCCATCCTGTAACTCTTTGGCCCATTGATTTTTCCCACTCCCACGTCTTTTTCGTATCTTCATCAGTTTTTTTCCTGTGTCTTGGGATTGAGAACTGTCTGGAGCGTTGTTTTTTCCTATGACTCATTGATGCCTGTATTGTATTTGCCGTTTTATGACTGTCAATTTCAAATTCTGTTTTCTTATATTGACTGGCGGGGAGTAAGTACAATCCTTACTCGTTCCCTGCCGTATTTATCTTCAACTCTTTTTACGACCCAATAGCCCTTGTTTCTAACTATG
>CAZUTR010000008.1:0-6159 GCA_964623545.1 uncultured Pirellulales bacterium
CGACGGCCTTCATCGTCATCGCGCAAAATACGAAGGCCATCATCGCACCAATAAAAAGACCGCCAATCAACTTGGGATTCATAACATTCAGGCCGTAAGCATTAACAAAATCTATCATGGCGGCAGTTCTGGCGTTGATAGTGTTTGCGACTTCTCCGTTTGCAGAGAATACGGCACTGCCGACTGTGTAAGTGCCATTGACACTCTCGGTAGCAAGGCGGGCAATCCAGATGCGTATCTCTTCAATATAAGCAGCGAGAAGCGCCATAGCTGTAAGAGCCGCTGAGCCGATGGCAAAACCCTTACCTGTTGCAGCGGTGGTATTGCCGAGCGCATCGAGGGCATCGGTCCTTTTTCTAACCTCGGGTCCGAGGCCGCTCATCTCCGCATTTCCGCCTGCGTTATCAGCAATCGGGCCATAGGCATCGGTCGCTAAAGTTATTCCCAGGGTCGAGAGCATACCAACAGCGGCAAAACCGATACCGTAAAGACCCATCGAAATATTCGAAAAACCTCCCGCCAAACCAAAGGCAAATAAAATACCAACGACAATAGTAATCACCGGCAGCCCCGCCGAGAACATACCGGTCGCAAAGCCGTCGATGATTGTTGTTGCAGCACCCATATTGGTCTGCTCTGCAATGCCGCGGACGGGTGAGTATTCGTCGGAGGTATAGTATTCGGTGAACTGGCCGATGAGCACGCCTGCAACAAGACCTGATATAACCGAGCCGAAGACGCCCCAGGTAATCCAGCCGGTATAAGCCATGCCGGCAACGGCGAGTATAATTAAAACCGAACTACCCAGAGTTCCGAAAAGAAGAGCCCTGAGCAGATTTTTCTGGCTTGCATCTTCTTTGCAGCGGACAAGAAAGATTCCTAAAATCGAAAGGATAATGCCCATCCCGGCAACAAGCATCGGGGCGAGAACAGCTTTCAAAACGCCCTGCTGCGATAAAGTCAAAGCAGCACCTAATGCAGCGGTTGCAAGGATTGAGCCGCAATAACTTTCATACAGGTCGGCACCCATACCGGCAACGTCACCGACATTGTCACCGACGTTGTCGGCGATTGTAGCGGGGTTGCGAGGGTCGTCTTCAGGGATGCCGGCTTCGACTTTGCCAACGAGGTCGGCACCGACATCGGCGGCCTTGGTATAGATTCCTCCGCCGACACGTGCGAAAAGGGCCTGAGTGGAAGCGCCCATACCGAAGGTTATCATTGTGGTTGTAATTTCAACAAGCTTGTGTTCATGCCCCATCCCGGCCTTTACAAGTGTCAGGCCAAGAAAAGTCAGGCCATCCCTCATATGCTCGACTGTGTAAACAAATTTGTCTAAAATCAGATACCACATTGAAATATCGAAAAGTCCAAAGCCAACAACCACCAAACCCATAACAGCACCAGACCTAAATGCGACCTGCAGTCCACTGTTCAAACTTTTACTGGCGCCCTGGGCTGTGCGGGACGAGGCGTTGGTCGCGGTTTTCATTCCGAGAAAGCCACAAAGACCGCTGAAAAACCCACCCGTTAAAAACGCGATGGGTACAAATGGATTCTGGACACCCAAATAAGCAAGTACGGCGAAAATGATAAGCAGAACGATAAATACCAGCGTTACAACTCCGTACTGTCGGTACAGGTAGGCGTAGGCGCCTTCGCGAACGTGGCCGGCGATTTCGACCATTTTTTCATTGCCCGCAGGTGCAGCCATTACTTTTTTGTAAAAATAAAATGCGAAAGCCAGAGCCAACAGAGCACTAACAGGAGCAATCGCCCAACTCGGCGGCGTTTTGACAATTTCAGCAGCTTCTGTCATCTCGGTAGCTATTGCCGTGGCTGCAAAAGCAAAAAACGACGCCAAAAAAGCCAATGGGTTCTTAAAAATTCTCAATTTCAGCTCCTTTCAGAATTAACTGCAATTTCACCAGTTAAACGAACATAAAATTCCACAGAGTGTACTGGAAAAGAAAGGTTTTTCAACTGTTTATTGCAGAAAAATGGTTTGCTCGTGAACTATTAGGTATGGTAGTCGGCATTGATTTTGACATACGCGGCACTTAAGTCGCAGCCGTAGCAAAAATCGCTGTATTTTCCTACGCCTAAATCCACAGTTATTGTGTGCTCAGGTTTTGAGATGACTTTGCTCGCCTTTTTGGCATTGAATTTCGTCGGTGAACCGTTTTTGAAAACCGTAATATCACCCAATTTGCAGGACAGTTTGTTGACGTTTAATTTTATGCCGACCGAACCTACTGCGCAGATGATTCGGCCCCAATTGGGGTCGGCGCCGTGGACAGCACATTTGACAAGCGGATACTCCGCTATTGCCCGTGCGGCCTTTGCAGCATCGGCTTTAGTAGCGGCAGAATTGACAACAACTTTGAACATCCGTGTTGCACCTTCAGCATCGAGTGCCATTTGCTTGGCTAAATCTTCACATAATTCGGCCAGAGCTTTGGCGAATTTTTTGTAACGCGGACACCGGCTTACGAGCGGCCGATTACCTGCAAGGCCGCTGGCCAAAATCATCGCGGTATCATTAGTGCTTTGATGGCCATCAACAGTCAGCTTGTTAAGAGAATTATCAATAGCACTTTTTAATGCACGAGTCAGTAGTGGTTTTGTTATAACCACATCGGTAGTAATAAAGCAAAGGGTCGTTGCCATATTCGGTGCAATCATTCCTGCGCCTTTGACAGTACCAGCTATTGTTACTTTCTTAGCGGATATTTCAATTCGGCGAACGGATTGCTTTGGCTTTATGTCGGTTGTCATTATTGCTTTTGCGAAATCCAGGCCTGCTTTGGCAGAAGAGGAAAGCTGCTTGGCCGCCTTGGCAATGCCAGCGGCAACCTTCCTCATTGGCAGCTGCTCTCCAATAATACCTGTCGAGGTGACCAGAATACTGTGTGGCTCAGCTTCAATTTGTTTCGCAGTTTCAGTGCACATCTTTATAGCGTTATTGACGCCCTTTTGGCCGGTGCAGGCGTTGGCGTTACCAGAATTAACAACAACTGCGAAAATTTCGGGGCTTTTGATATGCTTTTTACTTATCTGAACGGCCGCTGAGGTTATCTTATTAGTTGTAAAAACAGCAGCGACCTTAGCGCCCATCGGACAGACAATTAAACCAATATCGGGCTTGGCCGATTTTTTAATACCGCAATGCACTCCCGCAGCAAAAAAACCTTTCGGTGATGTAATAGTGTTATTTGTCATACAATCCTCTTTAAAAACTCGTCGAATCCACAGTCTTTATTTCAGGCCCAGGGTTTCGTCGAGGGCGAAGATGATGTTCATATTCTGGATTGCCTGGCCGGAGGCGCCCTTGACGAGATTGTCAATCGCGGAAAAACAGACAATCAGGCCTTTAACACAAGCAACAAAGACATGGCAATAATTAGTACCGGCCACATCCTTGGCATTCGGGCTCTCAGAGCATATTTGCACAAAGGGTTCTGCGGCATAAAAATCCTTATAAAGCGTTAGTAGCTGCTCGTCAGTCACTTTGCCCTTCGGTTTGCAATATACAGTTGAGAGAATTCCACGATCGAAAGGCCCTGCGTGCGGCTGAAACAGGACAGTAACATTTTTACCTGCAACATCAGAGGCAATCTGTTCTATCTCTGGCATGTGGCGGTGTGTGCCGATGCTGTAGGCAAAGATGTTTTCATTCATATTCGGATAATGAAACTTGGCAGACGGGTTGCGGCCTGCGCCGGATATTCCGGTGACGGCGTTGACAATAATCGAGTCCGTCTCAACAAGGTCGGCTTTGAGCAAAGGCGCAATTGCCAAGACAGCACCGGTCGGGTAACAGCCGGGGTTGGCTACCAAATCGGCCCCGACAATCCGCTCGCGGAAAAGCTCCGGCAGGCCAAATACAGCGCGAGAAATATTGGCTGTATCGGTATGCTTGACGCCATAGAAATTTTCATAAACAACGACATCTTTTAGCCGATAGTCCGCGCTGAAGTCGATTACCTTTACGCCTGCGTCCAGCAGTTTCGGCACAAAGCCCATAGAGACCTTGTGAGGCAGACAGCACAGGGCAACATCGGCCAGCTTCGAGAGCTTATCGAAATCCAAGGGTTCTATTTGGAGATTGCAGCGGCCCTTGAACCGGCCAAAGACGTCACCTACAGCACCGCACTCTTCGGGTAATGCAGTTAAATAAGTAAGCTGGGCTTCGGAGTGGCGCAAAAGGAACTCGATAGATTCTGCACCGGTATAACCACTCGCACCAATTATGGCAACTCGTATCATTGTTTGTGTCCCTTAAAAAAACAGCCGCTCCCCCGCAGCTTCGCTTTTGCTTGCCGCTGCGACTCGCGTCGCAAGACGCGGCAGCAGGCGAAGCAAAACGGCGGGGGCAACGGCTATTGTAATAATCGAAGAAATATTTTGCAAATTATCGTTTCGAGAACTGGAATCTCTTTCTTGCACCTGGCTGGCCTGGTTTTTTCCTTTCGACCATTCTGCTGTCACGTGTAAGATACCCAGCGTCTCTCAGCGGCTGGTTAAAATTCTGCTCATCATAATTTCTTAACGCTCTGGCAATGCCCAATACAGTTGCGCCTGTCTGGCCAGAGGTTCCGCCACCCTGCACATTGACAAAGACGTCAAAGGTTTTTTCAGCACCAACGACTTTTAAGGGTGCAACGACGGCTTTTCTGTCCTGTTCGCGTTTGAAATAATCCTCGAGCTCTTTTTTATTAATCAATAATTTACCATCGCCGGGCTTTATTCTTACGCGTGCTACAGAGCTTTTTCTTCTGCCGGTTCCCCAGTAAAAACCACCCTTATCAGGACCCTTTTTCGCCTGTTGAGATTCAGCCGTTTCTGTTTTGACTTTTGCCATAATTTATTTTCTTTCTTAGAGAACTTTTTTACAACGCATAACAAAAAGCAAGTTATTAAGCTAAGACAGCTCTACTTTTTCCGGTTTTTGAGCCTGGTGCTCGTGTTCCGGCCCACGATAGACTTTTAGTTTTTTGAGCATCTTTCTTCCAAGCTTACTTTTAGGCAGCATTCTGCGTACAGCCAACTCAATAACCTTTTCAGGCTTTTTGGCCATCATGTCAGTAAAACTGACATACTTGTGTCCGCCGGGATAATGGGTGTAATAGTCATATTGCTTCGTGTCAGCTTTTTTGCCGGTCATGTTTATTTTGTCAGCATTAACCACAACCACATAATCCCCCACATCGACGTGGGGGGTGTATGATGGTTTTGTTTTGCCCATGAGTATAGGCGCAATTTTCGCGGCCATACGGCCTAAAACAGCCCCTTCGGCGTCAACAAGCACCCATTTACGCTCAACCTGCTCTTTCTTTGCCATAAAGCTCTTCATAAAAGAACTCCCACAAGCCATACAAAACTTTGATTTTAGCAAATTGGCCGAAACTGTCAAATTATTTTTGCGGTCAAAGAATCGAATTAGTAGTTATTTGTAATTTTGAGGTGAAATTTAGAAAGCTGCGACGCCCAAACATCAGGGCTCTCTTTTTATACAGATATACGGAAAATGTCTTTTGAGCCCTTCGGATGAGCTAACTCAGCGAAGGGCTCAAAATGACAAGCACCGGCGTCCTGCAGACGAAAGTACCAGCTTAAGTGTGTTCATCACCAAACATACCTCGGCCGTAGCCTACACAACGCCGTTAGCACTATGACCTGCCAAGAGACTTATTTTTTAGCAGAAGCCTCAGCAGGTGTAATGCTGCTGGGGAGCAGGTGATCTCGAGTTTTTAGAGCAGCATTTTCGGCAATAAGCTTTTCGTTCTCGCTGCTTATTTGTTCAACAAGCAGGTTGTGCTCACGCTGAACCCTGTTCAGGAAATACGTATGCCTTTGTCTATCCAAAAACAACCATCCAGCAGCAGTGGACGTGGCAATGAGACAGAGAATCGACAGAATTGCAACAGCCTGCCAAGCCTTTTTGGCTCTAATTATAGCCGTCACAAGGCGCCTCTCAGCCCAGTTTTCCATGTTCAACCGAGCATGTACGGTTTTTGTCAACTGAGCAGGCTTTGCTGCTAAGCTGTCCTGCCGGTCTGCGTCAGTCTGTTGCAAAGCACCAAGTGGGGTTAGCACATCGATAACGTGCTCCTGCTTTAATGTTGTGCCTGGAACTTCGGGCTGCTCTGAGAATTT
>CAZUTR010000008.1:6169-21865 GCA_964623545.1 uncultured Pirellulales bacterium
TTTTGGAATCCTTTTGCCGTCCTGCTCTAACCGAGGCGATTCTCTTTCCTTCCTCCTTGGTTAATTGCGCTTCCATACAATCACCCTTTCCATCCTTGATTTATATTGAGCTAACTATAGCTATTTAGATAACAAACAAACAGTAAAACCGAATAAAAAATACAAATTTTCCCCACCAGAAGTCAAGTGCCAATCCTGAAAAACCCAACTTTTATTGAAAATGGCCAAATCCTGCTTAAAAACCCAATCAGTGCAACCTTTGTGAGGCGACGCTGCCGGCAAAGTTTTAACTGAAAAGCTGTTAATTCTTTGGCATAAATCTCTTCATAAAAAACTCGCATAAGCCAGAGAGAAACCTTAATTTCAGTGAATTGACAGAAACTGTCACACTATTTTTTGCGGTACAAGAATCGAGCCCAAGATTTTCTGCAATTTTGAAGTAAATTTGAAAAAGTACCGATGCCCGAGTATCAGATTTCTCTTTATAAAAATATACTTAAAATGTCTTTTGAGCCCTTCTGACGAGACTAACTCAACGAAGGGCTCAAAATGACAAGCACAGGCGTCCTATAGAAAAAAAAAGTGCCAGCTTAAGGCAGTTCATCACCACATATACCTTGGCTGGAAGGTACAGAAACGCCGTTAGCACTATGACCTGCCAAGAGACTTATTTTTTAGCAGAAGCCTCAGCAGGTGTAATGCTGCTGGGGAGCAGGTGATCTCGAGCTTTGAGAGCAGCGTTTTCGGCAATAAGTTTTTCGTTCTTATTGCTCAGTTGCTGAACAAGCTGGTTGTGCTCACGCTGAATTCTGTTTAAAAAATATATATGCCGTTCTTTATAGGCATGTCTGTCCCAAAACAACCACCCAGCTGTAGCAGATGCAGAAATTAAACAGATAACCGATAGAACAGCGATACTCTGCCAGGTGCGTTTGGCTCTTGTTAGAGTTTTCAAAAAACTAATATGAGCCCAGTCTAACTCTTTCACTTGAGCAGGTTCGGCTGATGTTACCGGCTGGATAGGCCTTGCTGTTGAGCTGATTTGCTGTACCGCGTCGAGCCGTCGCATACCAGCAACAGTTTTGTTCAACGTATCGACAACTCGCTGCCGTTTCTTAGGAGTGCCTCTGGTAACTCTGGGGACTTTTGGCCCTTTTAGTTTGGAAAAATTCTTCCATCCGACTCCAGTTGAAATGATTCTTTTCAAATCCTCCTTCGTTAATTGTGCCTCCGTACAGTCCATACAATCACCCTTTCCATCCTTGACTTATATTGAACTGACTATGAGCTATTCCGATAGCAAACAACCAGTACAACTGAGTAAAAAATACACATTTTCCCTGCCAGAAGTCAAGTAGTAATCCTTCAAAACGTTACTTTTGGTAAAAATAGCTAAATCCAGCTTAAAAACCCAATCAGTGCAACCTTTGTGAGGCGGCGCTGTCGGCAAAGTTTTAACTGAAAAGCTGTTAATTCTTCTCTCCTACAGGTTCTTGGGCAATAAGACCCGAAGAGCTACAAGAGCACAAAGACACTCTGTCAGGTGGGATTATTTGAAAAACATGAGACAGCAATCCAAGCCTTTTTGCTATCGGCTTGCTATACAACTATGAGCATCCCATTGAGTTGCCGCAGTTGAAACATTTGTAGCAGTTTCCATTTCTGACGGTAATCGAGCCGCAGATATCACAGGCCGGTGCATCATCCTGGAAATGCTCAAACTGTGCGTTAAACTGCTGCATAACCTCGCCCTGAGCTTGTAACTGCTCGGGTTCTTCGGTGAGTTTCGAACCGATAAGAGTTCCGATTTGAACATCGGCGCTCGCAAATCTGTCCGCCGCGACACGAGTGAGCTTCTGGGATTTGTGTTTCGAAGATGACAAGGACGGTTCTTTAAGGGTAGTTTTAGGTTTGATTTTTGCTTCCTGCTTTGCCTGCGCCTTTGCCTCGGCGATTTTCTGGGCCAAATCTTTGGTCTTTTCAACCAATTGCTTGGCAGTGGTTATATTTTTACTTACCGGTGGTGCCACAGCAGTACCGTTTGGCGTGTTCTTCTCTGCATAGCCGGGAATAAACTGACAGCCGAGCCAACAGAAAATATAATCAATCAAACTCTTCGCAAATGGAATGTCTCTGTTCGATGTCATTCCCGCCGGCTCAAATCGAGCGTGTCGGAATTTGTCTACTAAAGTGACCAAAGGCACACCATACTGTAAGGCCATCGAAGTAGATGTGCCTATTACATCCATAAGCCCTCCGATGGTACTGCCCTCCTTTGCCATAGTGATAAACAACTCGCCGGGTTGGCCATCTTCGTACAGCCCAACCGTCAGATAGCCCTCATGGCCTGCAATAGAAAATTTGTGCGTTATACTTTGCCTGGTATCCGGCAGACGGCGTCTGAAAGGCCCAGATGGGACAGCGGCTTTGACGGTTTGAGCAGCAGCTTTTTTGTCCTTGAACTTTTTGGTAGAGACGGGCTGTAGCATTTTTGAGCCGTCTCGATATATTGCGACGGCCTTTAAGCCGAGTTTCCATCCTTCGGTATAAGCAGCGGCGATTTCTTCGGCCGTGCTTTCTTTCGGCATATTAATGGTTTTACTAATTGCACCGGAAATGAACGGCTGAACGGCAGCCATTATCTTCAAGTGCGCCATATAATGAATGTGCCTTTTGCCATTGCGGGGCTTAAAAGCACAATCAAAAACCGGCAAATGGTCTGGATTGAGTTTCTCGGCACCTTCTATCGTTTCACTCTCATCGATATAATCACAAATTGATTTGATATCGTCGGCACTGTATCCAAGGCGGTCGAGCGCCATCGGTACAGTCTTGTTGACCAGCTTTAGCATCCCCCCGCCAGCCAATAATTTATACTTTACAAGCGCGATGTCCGGCTCAATACCTGTGGTATCACAATCCATCATAAAGCCGATAGTACCAGTCGGCGCAAGAACGGTGGTCTGCGCATTTCGAAAACCGACTTTTGAGCCGGCATCAAAGGCCTGGTCCCAGGCATCCTTTGCAGCATTTCTCAAATAGTCCGGACAGTGCGGCTCCGAAATATTATTGCTGTGCTGACGGTGCATATTTATGACCTTTAGCATCGCTTCGGAATTTTCAGCAAATTTCTCAAAAGGTCCTTTCACAGAGGCAATCTCGGCACTGGCTGTGTATGCAGAGCCGGTCATAATAGCACTAACCGTCCCAGCCAACGCCCTGGCCTGGTCGGAATCATACGGAAGCGCCAAGCTCATAATAAGTGAGCCGAGATTTGCGTAGCCAAGGCCTAAGGGTCGGAATAAATGGCTGTTTTTGGTAATGGATTTGTCCGGATAACTTCCATTATCAACGAGGATTTCCTGTGCGATGATAAACAGTCGAACCGCCTTTTTGAATGCATCCACGTCGAAAGTACCATCGTCCCTGCGAAATTTCATAAGATTAAGCGAAGCCAGATTGCAGGCGGAATCGTCAATGAACATATACTCACTGCAGGGATTCGATGCGTTAATCGGTCCGGAGTTCGGGCAGGTGTGCCAGCGATTAACCGTGCTGTCATACTGCAGGCCTGGGTCGCCGCAAGTTCTTGTGCCCTCGGCAATTAGCTCCATCAACTCACGTGCGGAATACTCCTGAGCTTTTTCACCTGTGGTAACCTCGTAAGTTGTCCATTTGGCATCCTTTTCCACCGCCTGCATGAATTCATCCGTTACGCGGACAGAAAGATTCGAGTTCTGAAACATCACACTGTTGTACGCTTCGCTATTGTGCTCACCATTATAGCCAGCCTCAATAAGAGCCCATGCCTTTTTCTCCTCTATGGTTTTGCAGGTAATGAACTCTTTAATATCAGGGTGTGCGACCTTTAGCGACTGCATTTTCGCCGCACGACGTGTCTTTCCACCGGATTTAATTACCGCCGCTACCTGGTCGTAAACCCTCATAAAACTCAAAGGGCCGGATGGCTTGCCGCCGCCGGAGAGCTTTTCTCTGCTGCTTCTGAGCGTTGATAAGTCGGTTCCGGTTCCTGAGCCGTGCTTGAAGAGCATCGCTTCACTTGCGGCCAGGCGCATAATATCTTCCATTGAGTCTTTGACCGACTGGATAAAACAAGCGGATGCCTGAGGGTACTCGTAGCTATTTTCGCAGGCAACAACATCGTTACTCTGGGGGTCCCAGCGATAATTGTGTCTTCCACCAGCTATTCCATATACATCAAAAAGCCCGACATTAAACCACACAGGTGAATTAAATGACCCGTACTGGTTCACACACAGCCAGGTCAGCTCATTATAGAAAGTCTCAGCGTCTTCATCGGTCGCAAAACAGCCATCCTTCCTGCCGCTGTCGGCAATTGTCCTACACACGCGATGAACAAGCTGCTTTACCGAACGCTCACGCTGGCCAGTTTCAACATCACCATAAAAGTATTTGCTCGCCACGACCTTCGTCGCCAACTGGCTCCAGGATGCCGGCACTTCGATATTATCCTGCTCAAAGATTGCCTTGCCACTGTCACTGGTAATCTTTGCTGAGCGTATTTCCCATTCGAGCTGCTCAAACGGATGTATGCCCGGTGTTGAAAAGAAGTACTCCATTCTCAAACCGCCTGCTTGAGGCGCAGAGACATCAGCCTTCGGTCGGAACTGCTGAGCCTTAAAGGGGTTCTCAGGGCTGAATTTAGACGACATTTACATGCCTCCGCGCTTATATCAAGAACCACAACATATGGGAAAATTGAACGGGAATCACGCCAGATATAGTTGTAAAACCCGCAAACAATAGTATCGGCAAATTACTGACATTTCGATTAAGTGTAAAGAGCAAAGTGGGAATTTTTTAACAAATTTTTTTATTCTTCTGTTAGTCCTTATAAGAGTTGAACCTACGAAAGAAATTTTTTAAAAAATTTCAAAATGAATTTAACAAATTAAATTTAAATTAAATTTTTTCACTTCAACATTTTTTGATTCGTACTAATTGATTGTTTTTTCTTTGCCCATTGATGGTAAGATAATGTTATGAGCGCCAGGGCAAACGATAAAATTGAGATGATTCGTGATAAACTCAAGGGCTTTCCGGCCGGTCCGGGACTTTATTTTATGAAAGACTGCTCCGATAAAGTCCTTTATATCGGCAAGGCCAAGAATTTGCGGTCTCGAGTCACAAGTTATTTTCAACAAGGCGGTGACTCGGCTACATCACGCGGGCCGAAAATCATTGAGATGCTCAATAAAGTCAAAACGGTTGATTTTCTCGAAACTGAAACGGAAGTTGAAGCAGTTCTTGCCGAGGCGAGATTGATTAAAGACCTGCGGCCGGTTTACAACACCAACCTTGTCGACGACAAAACATTCCCATATCTTGAAATTACCACATCAGACGATTTCCCGGGTGTATATATCACGCGCAAGCCCCGAGCAAAAGGCAGCAGACTGTTCGGTCCCTTCGCCGGCGCAAAAGACCTACGGAGCGTATTTGTGGAGGTGCAAAAGATATTCAGATTTCGCTCCTGCAAGCTTGAAATTAAAGCAGAAGATGAGAAACGCAAATTCTTCCGTCCCTGTCTATTATACAGCATAAAACAGTGTACGGCTCCATGTGCTGGTAAAATAGAGAAAGACGAATACAAAAAAATCGTCAAAGATTTCGTTAATTTTCTAAAATCCAAGCGTTCTACAGTCCTCAGACATCTAAAAAAGCAGATGACAGAGGCAGCAAAGGACTTCGAATATGAAAAAGCGGGGATGCTTCGTGACCGAATACGGCTGATTGAACGACTGGACCGCCGGGGCAGGCCTGACGAAGACGTCCAGCCGGAGGTCTTCGCAGGAGACCCAACCGAAGCACTACAAGGACTGCAGAGCATTTTAGGGACAACCGAGCCGGTCAGAATCATCGAGGGTATTGACGTAGCGACAATCGGCGGGGCCGAATCGGTCGGTTCTCTGGTGAAATTTATCGATGGCAGGCCATTTAAGAGCGGTTACAGGCGATTTAAAATCAAAACGGTTAAAGGCATCGATGATTATGCGATGATTGCCGAGGTTGTTAAACGCAGATACAAGTACGCTCTGGCCGGCGAGGAACTATGGCCTGACCTGATTCTAATTGACGGCGGGTTAGGACATTTGAGAGCTGCCGAAACAGCCCTTAGAAAAATGAACGCACCTGCTGTGAGAATCGCATCAATTGCCAAAAAAGAGGAGGACATCTACCTGCAAGGGGCAAGTAAGCCGCTGAAACTGCCTGGACATTCACCGGTTCGCAAGCTATTGCAATACATCCGTGACGAGGCCCACCGCTTCGCCCAGCACTACCACCATATCCTAAGAAGCAAAAAGATGCTGGAAAAATAAAACACAACTCAAGGACACAAGACACAAACATAAAAAATGGGATTAAAATCAGAAAAACGTTAGCCTACTCCCAGTGGGCCAGCGGTGGCTGCTGTATTGTCTGTGTCCACTTATTGTCGTTTTTCTCGAATTCAATATTTTCCTTGTTTATCCTGACGACCCTGACGCCAAGTATAGTATCGCCTTCGTGCACAATCTCGCCGCCAATTACAGCGGAGGATTTGGGAGGATTGTAAAAGATGCCGGTTACCTGGCCGGGTATTATAACAGGTTCGTAGACCACATTTGGCTCAGTGTAAGGTATTTGGGTTATATCAAGACCTCCACCCACATCCAAATCGCCATTCACAGCTACACTGCTATCCACAGAACCTTTGTGCTCAATGTTTATAGGAATTATTCGCAGTACAAGCGCGATAACAAGTGCAGCTACGGCCACTTTAACAGCAACCCAAAATACCTCGGCTATCCTGTCATGTATATTATTCATACCTGCTTGTCTCCTTGAGAACTACGAATCATCTCTTAAAAGAGTATAATCGACTTTTTGTAAATCATATAACAAATTTCTTTAATCTAAACAAACCACGAGGCAATTTTCAGGAGAATTCTCCCTTTGAGGTTTTTGGCATAAGAAGTAGCTCGAATAGTCGATTTAATTGCTCTGGCCACGCCGTCATTTTCAGAGTGCAGCAGAAGTGTATTTGAGATATTCTCGGTTTCGCTGATTTCGAAATCATAGCCTCTTATTACAGCCACAGGGATTGCTGCGCCGGTTTGGCCAAAAACAAGTGCTGAGGCGCAAGTTAATTCGTTCGCCGTCAGGTCTATACCGCCAAATTTTTGTCTGCCGAACAAGTCCTCTTCGCCGAACCGCTTCGAGACGGGCTCAATCCCCGCCGAACCGACGGCAAAATCCATCGTGCCGAATGGGACCATCTCCGTATCAGCCAGAATAACCGCGACCTTTTTGCCGGAACGGCTTTGCAATTGTTCTCTTATCCGCTTAGCAGCAGCATCCGGGTCTTCGGGCAACAAGCTCACGGTGCCTTTGGGATGATTTGAGCCGTCGATGCCGGCATCACAAGTATGGATTCGGCCGTCCTTGGCCTGTGTTACACAAATTGCCTGCTCGTGCTCGATAAGCCCGGCAGCGGATTTGCTGTTCTTAGAAGCATTAAAGATATGATGCTCAATAATCCCCTTAAGCGGCATAATGGCAAGAATCTCGTGGCCCTGGTTAAAAATCATCTGCAACCATTTGGCGTCTTTTCCGGTTTTTTTTGATATGTACAACGCCCTTTTGCCAGGCACAACATCGTCGAGCTTTCTTAACAGGCCAAGTGCCTTCGATACAACTTTGCTGGTTAAAACCACTATGTCCTTTTCCTGGAGCCCACCGATTTCCTGGTCGGCACAATTGATAATGATAGCAGGCAAATCATCGCCCTGTTTTATCTGTGGAATGGTTTGCAGGCCGAGAACTTCAATCCTTTTCATAATCCCGTGCCTTTATAGTCGAGTTGGCAATCTGCGAGGTTAAATTTGAACGCCACAATCTTTAAGCGCCCTTTTCGATAAACCAGTCAGGCGAATATCCTCACCAATACTGTTTAACTCAACATGCTGCAGGTCAAAGCTTTCGGCCAACTCTGCCAGCGGTTCAGCAATATAAGCAGAGCCGGCACCGGCAAGAATTTTCGGCGTGATATAAATAATAACCTGGTCTGCGAGGCGTTCTTTTAGAAATGAGGCGATTACCTTGGGTCCTCCTTCGACGAGTAAGGGCGTGACGCTGCGTTTGCTAAGCTCTTCGAGCAGGAAGTGCAAATTCGAGCGGCCCTGCGTGTCCGGAAAGGCAAGCAATTCAGCACCTTTTTGTGTAATTTTCTCGGCCTTTTGAGGGTCCGCCTCAACAGATTGCTGACTTGCATAAACAAGCACGGGCGATTTATCGGCGGAAGACATAAGCTTAGTACCAAATAAAATTTTAAGATTGTTGTCGAGGACGATTCTTACGGGCTGTTTGCCCGTAGCGGGCCGAGCCATCAACTTCGGATTATCGGCAAGCACTGTTCCAATACCTACTAATACAGCCCCAACGCGTCGGCGCAGCTTTTGTGCATCCTTCCTACTCTGCTCGCCGGAAATCCATCTTTGAGACTCCGACGGACTGGTCCAGGCCATCTTCCCATCAATACTCTGCGCCCATTTCAGGATTGTCCAGCATTTACCGGTGGTTGCGAATTTGATAAAGGGCATATTCAACAACTTGGCCTCGTTTTCGCAGAGCCCGACTTCCACTTTAATTTTCTCGCCACGCAGCCGCTCTATGCCTCTGCCATTGTTATGTTCCGAGGGGTCCTCCATCGCAACAACGACCCTTTCTATCTTGGCTGCAATAATCGCATCCGTGCAGGGCGGGGTCTTATCCTGATGACAACACGGCTCAAGTGTAACATACATCGTTGCTTCATCAGGTGTAATACCAATTGTTTTGCAATCTTCAAGGGCGTTTATCTCTGCGTGTGGGCCGCCGAATTTTTTATGCCAACCCCTGCCGATAATCTGACCTTTCTTTACAATAACACAACCGACGGCCGGGTTCGGCTCAATCGAGCCAATACCTCGCCGCGCCAGTTTCAACGCCATATTCATGTATTTTTTATCGGTCTCACTCATCAAAACACACCTTTCCACTGTGATATTAAATAGACAGTTATTATTATCACCTCTTTATAATTGTCGGCTTTATGGGGGGTTATTCTTTTAGTATATCTAAAAATTGCTTCTCGTTTATCACCTTAACGCCCAATTTTTGGGCTTTTTGGAGCTTAGTTCCAGGGTTATCGCCTGCTAATACAAAATCGGTGTTTTTGCTGACGCTTGAAGACGATTTGCCGCCCGCCTAGCGAATTGTTTGCTCTATTTGCTGGCTTGTTCCGTCGTCTTATGACTCCTTCTGTGATAATTCTATTGTTTTAACTTGTTCAAAATCACATTTTCTAATTTTTTCTTCGCTTTTTTTACATTTCTCTTTGTTTCTTCCAAAAGGGATTCGGATTTCTCTAATTCCGATAAAAGCAAAGGGATTGCTGTTTCCGGCAAATGATTTCTGATTACTTCCAGTTCGTTTTTCTGGTTTCTGTCATAGAGAATTGAGTCATCACCACTTATAATCTGTCTTACATGTTTACATAATTTTCGGTTATCTCCAGCAGGGCAGGAGCAAAAAATCGATATTTTATTTTCTTCAAGGTAACATCTGGCAGTATATGGGGTGTCGGAAGAACTACTTTTAGCTAATATCTCGATATGTTTTTTTGCACCCATAAATCAACTTTCTTTCTCTAACTTAAGTTTTTTCTGAATGATTTGGAGAAATTCATTTTCGTCAATCACTTTGATTTGTAACTGGCGTGCTTCATCCAGTTTCGAACCTGCGTCCTCACCTGCAACCACAAAACTTGTCTTTTTGCTGACACTTGATGATGGTTTTCCACCTGCCCCTCTTATTGCCTCTTCGATTTGCTGCCTGCTGAAATTCTGCAGCGTCCCCGTAACAACAATCGTCTTCCCTGCCAGTTTGCCATTGACTTTGCCATCCTTCGGCGGCTCCAGCTTAACACCTACTGATATTAACTCCTTTATCATCGATTTGTTTTTAGGATCTTCTATATAATCACAAAAGCTGTCTATCATTTCGTCACCTATATCTTTTAATCTTTCGTTTTTCCTTAACTCTTTGCGTTTTTCTTTATACTCTTCACCACTAATCTCATGTCTATCACGTTTCTTCTTCAACAATTCCTTTTTATCTTTCTCTTGTTTCTTAATTTTTTTCAATTCATCCCTATCGACAGATAATACTTTCTCAATAGTTCTGAAATAATTCGACATATTTTGAGCTGACTGGCTGCCTATGTGCCGAATACCCAGAGCGGCGATGAATCTCCATAACGGCCGAGTCTTGCTGGCCTCGACGGCTTTTATGACATTGTCGGCACTTTTTTCAGCCATCCGCTCCAGCTCAATCAACTGAGATGCCTGCAATTTGTACAGGTCTGCGAAATTCTTCACCAAGCCGGTATTGATTAACTGCTCGATTAGGGCATCTCCCAGAGTTTCGATGTCCATCTGGCCCCTGCCTGCAAAATACTTCAAGCGCTCCTTCAACTGCCCCACACAATTAGAATTAGCGCAACGGATATAAACACCATCCTTGTCTTTAACAACAGCCGAGTGGCAAATGGGACATTTTTTCGCGATTCTAAGAGGGGCCGTACCTGGGGGTCTTAACTTGTGTATGACCTGCACGACCTGTGGTATAATCTCACCGGCCTTTTCAATCAGAACCGTGTCGCCGCGGCGAACATCAAGACGCTTTATTTCATCAAAATTGTGCAGAGAAGCCCGCTTTACGGTTGTACCTGATAACTGCACGGATTTCAGATTTGCCACCGGTGTCAGGATTCCACTTTTGCCCACCTGTATATCGATTGATTCTATAACCGTCTGTGCCTGCTCGGCGGGGAATTTGTAAGAAATACACCATCGAGGCGCCATGCCGGTGGCACCGAGGACGTCCCGCTGGTCAAAACGATTGACCTTTATCACCATTCCATCTATCTGGTAATCGAGCTTGAGCCGCTTGTCAGACCAGCTTAGGCAAATATCAATTACTTCATTTATATTTTTTGCTTTTTTAATATTGGGGTTCACAGGCAGGCCGAACTTTTTGAACCTTTGCAGAGTTTGATAATGATTATCCGCAAGCGGTTGTGAAATCTCGCCTATTGAGTATGCGAAGAACGCCAAATTTCTCTCTGCGGTAATTCTTGCATCGAGCAGCTTTAAGGAACCGGCTGTGGCGTTTCTTGGGTTGGCAAAGAGCGGCTCGCCGGCTTGGGTACGAACTTTGTTCAGCTCCACAAATGATTTTGTCGGCATATAGACTTCGCCGCGAACTTCAAGAACACGGGGCACTTTGTTATCATCCACCTGTGCCTGCTCTACCCCCTTTGCTGTCTGCGACAGCAGAAAAGGGGGTGCATCTAAAAGCACAAGGGGAATTGCCTTTATTGTGCGGACATTAGTGGTAACATCATCACCAAGCCGGCCATCGCCACGAGTAGCAGCTGTTATGAGCTTGCCATCTTCGTAGCGCAGATTTACAGCAACACCGTCTATTTTCAACTCGACTACATAATCATAATTTTTGCTGCCAAGCTGCTTTTCCACTCTCTCATCAAACGCCTTTAGCTCATCAGGATTATATGTATTATCCATACTAAGCATAGGAACGGTATGCCTGACAGACGTAAAACCTTCAAGGGGACTGCCTGACACGCGCTGCGTAGGTGAGTCAGGTGTTATAAGCTGAGGATTTTGCCGCTCTAATTCTTTTAGCTCGACAAAGAGCTTGTCGTATTGCCGGTCGCTGATTTGCGGCTGATTAAGGACATAATACAAATAGTCGTGTCTGCGGATTTCTTCGCGGAGTTTTTCTATTCGTTTTTTAAGTTTATCAGCCATAACTGCTAATTTTATATGCTGTTTTGGCCTGTTTTGCAACAATGCAATTTACGGCAAGATAATATGAAAACACAGTGAGATTTGAAATTCTCATAAAGGCGTGGATAAAACCAAAAGTAAAAGGGCGTCCTGAAATTAAGGACGCCCCTTTTACATACAACTTTTGTCTTAAGCCGGTTTATCTACGTTTGCGAATCAAAGCCAGACCACCAAGACCTAACAGCGCGATTGTAGCCGGTTCTGGAACAAGTCTCAGATTGTCGAAGTACAAATACCCAGCACTACCAGCATTAATAGCGATAAATACCTGTGCCCAGCCAGTGGCGTAATCGAACCACCCCTCATCCACTCCTTGGGTGCCATAATTTAACAGAACTGTTGTGGTTTCATACTGCCCACTTTCACTTGCTACATCGACGAACTGCCAATGGAAACCCGCTGAATTATTTACACAGATTGCTACATTAAGCCACGACGGAGGCGGGTCCGTGGGATCGCCTTCTGCCCAGTATTTCCAGTTAACCATCTGGGCCTGCGTCATCAGCGTGGTAACATCCAGCGCTAATGCGTTGTATTGCGGATCCTGCAAAGCAACAAGTTGGAACAGGTCGAAGTCAGGGCCCTGTATTTGGCCCCAATCGTTCTCGAAGCCGGTCTCTGTGTCATTGCCGTATTCCCAGTTGACACGGAGGCTGTAATCGCCATCAGTTACGCCATGGGCGTTGCTGAACTGCGGGGCCCAACCATCAACAGAGTCGAAACCCCAGCCTCCAAGGTCATTTTCCCAGCTGGCTAACAAATAATCGCCATAACTGCAGGAAACCATGGCTAAGACAATAATAAGTGTTAGAAATTTCTTATACATATTCTACTCCTCCTTCTTCAAAAATCGAAGAGTAAATTTGTCTTTTGGCAACAAGCCAAAATTTCTAACCTTCCTTGATTCACGTCTAACACTAATCAAATCTCAGACTGTACTTAGTGCTTGCTTAGTACTCGTCTTCAATATCTTTCAGGAAATTGACTTTCCCCACCTCCGTATGGAAAGGATAGCCAACTATCCTAATTTTCCCCATTTACCTAATACCTCTTATATCAAATTACCCACCTTCACGTCAAGAAAAATTTAAAAAAAATTAAAAAATAATATAAAAAATCAACTCAATATTCCAAATATAGCATATAACCTCTTTATTTACAGGGACATATAGATAGATTGAAAATTCCAGTAACTAACAAAAAATTACTTTCAGACGTGATTTTTAGCTTCTGCTGTGAAGATTGTCTTCTCAGTTTTCAACAAATGTCAATCATTGTGGCCTCGAGCCAATAGCAGCCTGCAGCGTATCAGATGTGGTTTTTCTAACAAGCTGTGAAGTTGTCGCGGTTATATTACCGGCTGCTTTAGCCGCCTGAAGCAATTCCGCCTAGGCGCTGATTAACTGCGGACTGTATATTTCAACCATATTATTCAGTGATGCATAAGGCAGGTAATCCTGAAGTGTTTGCAAATCATTTGTATCATTCAATGGCTGATAAACCCAGAGAAAGGGAATAAAAATCAGGAAAACTGCCAACATCGCCAAAAAGAATTGCCTCTTCATTTTCCTACCCCTTCAACTATATTGTCTAACCATCATATAAATGAAACACATCCTACATTACTATTTTATTCTCTGCGGGTTTGATGTATCAGTTTGAGAATTTCATCCAGTTTCCTTTGTTTCTCTTTCTCAGATGTTCCTTTTACGGCCTCAGTTACACAGTACTCGAAATGTTTTTCTAAAATCTTTTCCTCAACCCTGCCAAGAGCACCTTTAACAGCATGTATCTGGTTTAAGATATCAATACAATACTTACGTTCTTCAATCATCTTTTGAACGCCGCGAACCTGACCCTCAATCCGCCTTAAAGCAACCAGATTTTCACTATGATTCGGATTCTTCTTCATTATTTTTACCTTTCACCTGTTTATATAGCATTATACCCCCCAGAGGTATATTTGTTCAAAAAAAGGATGCCAAACGGGGCTATTGGTTAATGTTTTCCGGGCAAATCAGCCGAAAAAAACAATAAGTCTTGGTATAAGTATACTATCCTCATAGAACCGACGCAATCAGCAACTTAGGGCATATTTATTTTTTTGGGGACGAATCTATACACACCTACTTTTTACCTTGACAATAACATAATAATTCATTAATTTTGTGAATACGATAATTCTGGCGAACAATGCGAACCCGGAAAGTGGCCATACGCGAAAGAAAACAAACCACAGGGCAAGGAAAAATAGAGACTATAATACAGAACCTCCCTTAAGAGTGATTCCTGCCTTATAGTAAACCAGATTTCAATGCTTCGCATTCCGCAAGAGCGTTAGAACGTTTAATGAGGTCACATATGAATATTGAGAAAATGCGAGCATTGCGAATAGGTGATTTGGAAGCTGTCATCCCAATTATTCAGGGAGGAATGGGAGTCGGAATTTCTTTATCAGGATTGTCCTCAGCGGTAGCAAATGCCGGCGGCATCGGAGTTATAGCTACCGCTGGAATCGGTCAGTTCGAA
Organism: uncultured Pirellulales bacterium; assembly: GCA_964623545.1. Lineage (GTDB taxonomy): Bacteria > Planctomycetota > Phycisphaerae > Sedimentisphaerales > Anaerobacaceae > CAZUTR01. Next base: position 20,635 of record CAZUTR010000008.1, read on the forward strand.
CCTGATTGGGACACAAACTCCAGGGCTGCGGACGAAAGGGCTCTGCGGAAAGAAATAAGAAAGGCCAAGGCCGCAACGAACGGCATCATCGGCGTAAATATAATGGTTGCCCTTTCAGATTTTGATACGCTTGTGCAATGTGCCGTGGATGAAGGGGCTAATTTGCTTTTTCTCGGAGCCGGACTGCCGACAAATCTTCCTAAAACACTACCGCTGGATAAGCTGGGCGAACTCGCTACAAAGTTTGTTCCTATAGTATCTTCCGCCAGAGCTGCCAAAATTATATTTAAATCCTGGGAAAAACGATATGCGCATGTGCCCGATGCTGTAGTTGTAGAGGGCCCATTAGCCGGGGGTCACCTCGGTTTCAAAAGGGAGCAGATTAATAATCCCGACTATGCGCTCGAAAAGCTACTGCCGGATGTAATCGTTGAAATAAAACCCTACGAGGAGCGATTTAATAAAAGCATCCCTATAATCGCCGCCGGCGGGATATATACAGGCGCCGATATTCGCAAATTTATGGAGTTAGGCGCCAATGCAGTACAGATGGGGACCAGATTTGTTGCAACTCACGAGTGCGATGCCTCAGAGGAATTTAAGGATGCATATTTAAAATGCAAAAAAGAAGATATTGTCATAATTGACAGCCCCGTTGGACTGCCTGGAAGAGCTATATGGAATAAGTTTCTTGAGCGGGTCTCGTCAGGCGCCAAAGAAACTTTCAAATGCCCCTGGAAATGTTTGAGAACCTGTGATTTCAAAAATACACCGTATTGTATCGGTCGTGCCCTGACCAATGCCAAAAAAGGCAACCTTGAAGAAGGATTTGCTTTCGCCGGAGCCAATGCCTATAGAGTAGATAAAATTATTTCCGTCAAAGAGCTTATTGACGTTTTAATGCAAGAATACTACTATGGAGAGTCGGCTATTAATGCCGGCCAAAATATCGAAATAAACGTTTAATACTAAGTTCAAGTTTTAGAAAAGGAAACCGTAATGAATATCTATGTTGGAAATCTATCACATCAGATGACCGAAGACCAATTACGCCAGGCCTTCGAGGCCTTTGGCCAAGTTGAATCTGCCAATATCGTAAAGGACAAATTCAGCGGTGAATCAAGGGGATTCGGGTTTGTGGAAATGCCCTCTAAGGATGAAGCCCAAAAAGCCATCGAAGAAATGAACGGCAAGGAACTGATGGGACGAACCATTAACGTTGATGAGGGTC
>CAZUTR010000009.1:0-21800 GCA_964623545.1 uncultured Pirellulales bacterium
TAGAACCATCATCATAATCCTCAGACGACTCCCAGTAGCAATCCAGGTCTATGAAGTTGTCAGAGATGACAGAACCATCAATTACTATATCGCCACCATTATCAGCCCTCAGGTGTATGTAGCTATTATCCGATGTTACATCATCACCTATGAGGATACCGCCGCCGTAAGAATACATATCTACAGTACCGTCTGAATAAACAGGACCGGTTATCTCTATGGTAGCCGGGCCATAAGATTCCAGGACCATAAGGCCAGCCGACGTTACAGAACCACCCAGGTGGATACCACCGTCCGCCACCATCTCCATTGATGGATATTGACCCGTGGTGGGCGTACCAGAGCTGACAGAACCATCAATCACTATATCACCATAGGAATTCAGGTACATTTGGGCACCTGATTCAACATCACCGGTAATCTCTATGGTATTCAAGCCAAGAGATATCAAATCCATTGTGGTAGCAGAGGTCACAGAGCCGGTTACGTAAATGCCATCATCTGCATACATATATACTGATGATGCAATTGACTCAACATCTCCGTAAACCTCTATAGAACCATCATCATAATCCTCAGACAACTCCCAGTGGCAATCCAGGTCTATGTAGCCGTCAGAGGTAACAGAACCATCAATTATTATATCACCATCATCAGATTCCAGGTCAATGTGGCCATTATCCGATGTTACATCATCACCTATGAGGATACCACCTGCTAAAGAATACATATCCAGGTCACCATCTGAATTAACAGGACCGGTTATATCTATGGTAGCCAGGCCATAAGAGCTCAGGTTAATAAAGCCATTAAGCGACCTTAGAGAACCTCCCAAGTGTATGCCACCGGCTGAAGTCATGGTCGAGTTAGCATCTGATTTAACATCACCTTCAATATCCACTGAACCGCTGGTATCTATGATTATAGAATCACCCGACTCAACATCACCATCAATATCTACATCACCACTACCTGATTGCCTGGTATCTATGATCATAAGACCATCCGACTCAACGTCACCATCAATATCCACATTACCACTACTTGAACCGCTGGTATTTATGGTCATAGAATCATCCGAGTCAACATCACCGGCAATCTCTATATCACCACTACCTGAACCACTGGAATCTATGGTCATAGGACCAGCCGAGTCAACATCACCATCAATATCTATATCGCCATTGACTGAATCGCTGGTATCTATGGTCAGAGAACCATCTGAATCAACATCGTCTTCAATCTCAATCGAATCACCTGCAATATACATATCGCTACCGGTGGTTTCAACAGAGCCCTTGGCCCATACCTTACCAGAACCATCACTGTGGCCAAGGTTCGTGTAATCGGCGGCATACAGATAGAGGTCGCCATTGGCCTCGGTTGCATCGCCAAGTGTGATGTCGTCACCTGCTTCAACCCTTAAGTTACCCTCACCTGTAAGGTTTGCCGAATCTTCTATTTTTATGTTACTGCTTGCGCTCAATATTTTATCTGCAGCGACTACAGTGTCATCTTCAATGAACAAACTGCCTGCCTGAACAGCGACATCATCGTCAAGGTCGATTCCGTCGTCACCGGCGAGATAAAGGTCACCACCTACGGTCTTTGTGAGAGTACCATTGGCCCATAATGTTCCATCTTCGGCCTCTATCTTCTGTTTGCCTGCTCCATCCAAAATTCCACTTACTACAGAGCCGTTGAATTCTACATCCTTGCTTGCAGTCAAATCCCCCGCTGCAGTGAAATCGTCCTCTATATAAAGACTACCGTCCCGGACATCTACATCATCGTCCAAGTCGATAGGCGGTGTGCCCATGCCGCCAGCAACAAGATGAAGGTCGCCATTATCGGTCTTTGTGAGAGTACCATTGGCCCATAATATTCCACCTTCGGCGTCTATCCTCTGGTCGTCTGTTCCATCCAAAATCCCATCTACCGAAAAACCACTAAAATTAAATTCTACATTACTGTATGCGAGTAAATCACCTTCAGCAGTGAAATCATCCTCTATGAATAAGCTACCTGCATAAACATCTACAGTACCGTCAAGGTCAATTCCCTCATCACCGGCGAGAGTCAGGTCGCCACTTGTGGTTTTGGTGAGAGTACCATTGGCCCATAATTCTCCACCTTCGGCGTCTATCTTCTGGTTGCCTGCTCCATCCAAAATTCCATTTACCACAGAGCCGTTGAATTCTACATCCTCGCTTGCAATCAAATCCCCCTCTGCAGTGAAATCGTCCTCTATGTAAAGACTGCCTGCATCGATATCTATAGTGCCGCCAATGTCAATTCCACCATCACCGGCAAGATAAAGGTCACCCTTGGTTTTGGTGATACCACTTACCGATAATGTTCCGAATTCAGCCTCAAACCTCTGGTCTATTGGAGCGGTGGTCCGATTGGCGGTTACATCATCAATAAATGCTATGTTGGCTAAAGCAGCAGTGGCAATAACGTTGCCACTAAGATATATCCCATTAAGTCCGCCAATCGTCAGCGTTCCAGCAGTAGTCTTCTCAATATCTATTTCATTCTGCGTAGTCAACGTCCCAGTCACCGCATTGAACCACTGGTCGGCTGCAGCGCCGGTGCCGTCGGCAGTTACATCATCGGTAAATACCAGGTTGCTGCCGTCAGTGTGAGTACCTGTTACATTGCCGCCAAGCTCTATACCAGCGTCAGCGGTAAGGGTAAGAGTACCGGCTGTGCTCTTTTCTATATCAGCACCGTTTTCGGCAACGAGTTTGCCTGAGCCGGCATCGAAGGTCTGGTCACCGGTACCGTCAGCAGTAACATCATCTTCTAATATAATTCCACTGCCGGTTGATATTACGTCACCGGCTAAATAAGCTGTGCCCTGAAGGTGAATATCACCGTGAGCTATTAAATGACCCTCAGCATCAACAGGGCCATCTATTGTCAAATCACCGTTGGCAACACTTACTGAGTAGCCGGAGGTGCTATCGATACCATCGAGGTCAACAAGAATGTCGCCACCGAGTACGAGAGTTCCATCTCCTGTTTTTGTGATAGTATCCTTAGCCCAGAGTGTTCCGGAGCCGGCATCAAACTTCTGGCCTGTTGTACCAACGGCAGTTACCTCATCGTCAAATGTCAGACCTGCCCCGGCAAGTATATCAGCACTTGCTTCGATGCCGTCAGCTCCACTGAGAGCTATAGAGCCGGCATTAGCGATTATATCGTCGGTAGCCAGAACTTTGCCGGAATTCTGTGCGTTTACCTGAATATTGCCTGTTGTTGCGGTCAGTGCCTTGGTTGTAATGTCGCCACCATCATCAGAGAGCAAGATGTCAACATACGCATCGGCTTTTATTGACTGCCACTCGGCCGCTGCTGTTAAAGTAACAGAATCAGAACTGCTTTCTGCAATAAGGTCTGAGTTATTCGTATTTAACACCAAGACGTCTGTCGGTATATCAAGAGATTCACCCTGAATCAGCGTCAAAGTTGCGCCGGGGGCGGGGGCCGCCGGCATAATGATGCCGCCAAGGGCGGTTATTGTACCGGTAGTAGCTTCAATCACCAAATCTCCCAGAGCTGTTAAGGTCTTGGGGTCCACCAGCTCTACATTTACGCCGGCCTTGAGAGTTATACCATCGGCAGCCACTGTATTGTTATTTAAAATAAGGTCGAGGCCAGCGGTTACATTGTTCCATAAATTGATTGTGGCATCCGAGGCGGACAGTTCAATCTGTCCCCCGGTGCTTTCAAGTTTGCTATAAGCATTGATTGAACCACCGGCGATCATTGTCAGGCTACCAGCACCATTTATAGTAATGGGGGCATTTGTTGTTATATTGTCGCTGGCAGTCAGTGACAGACCGATGCCACCTGTAGTTGTTACATTGCCGCCGTTTAATGTTAAACTACCATCATTAATCGTTACTGCTCCGTCGAGTATTGCCTGCGTACCGCCTGCAAGTACTACCTCGCCAAGGTCATTCTTGGTTATCGTACCCTGAGCCCAAAGCGTGTCGTCGGCCGATATCTCCTGGTTTTGGTAAAAATAGCCGGGGTTAAGTATTACGTTGTCCTTCAATGTTATGTTACCAGCGTAAATATCATCACCGATATAAATATTTCCAACGGCGTCCGCTTCAAATGTGCCGTTGTACAAGGTAATGTCACTGTCACTGCCTGTGCCTATATAGCTGCCGGCATTTAGTGTTAAATTTCCGCTGCCGGTGTTTTTAATTGGGTCATCAATCCAGATGTAATTATTCGCTGTTAGAGTGAGCGAATAATCGCTGTCCCAGGTTACCGAGTGGGATACCTCTATCCAGCCTGCTGTGCCAAGGGTGCCGCCTATATCTGTGGTTACCGTAACATCAGTGGAATCTAACTGATTTTGCAGTGTGCTATATCTGAGACGCTGAGACGAATTACCCGTACTATTGTAGAACCACTCATTTACGGAGTCCCAAGCCATCTGATTAGAAAAGCTTGAGATAGTTACGTTGGTCGGGTCAATCAGGAATGTACCGGTAGCTCCGTACGGCGCGGTGGTGTCAACCAATCCCCATATTTCAAAGTTTTCTTTACCGGATACTTCGATAAAACCGCCATTGCCGGATTCGCTTCCGCCTTTAGCCTCGATTTTTGCATCCTCCCAGAAAAGCGCGGTATCAGGCGAATAAACAGTAACCACGCCGCCATCGCCGTTGGTTCCGGCGTTTGCGGTAGTCAAGCTATCACTGCTTAAGGCAACCGTATCGGCTGCGGATATATTGATGCTGCCGCCGTCGCCATCGACGCCGTCAACACTTAAAGTGCCAAACTGGCCAACTCTGCCGGTGCCGCCATCGACAGCGACCGTCAGAGAATCAAGTCCTTCTATAGCTCTTGAGAAGTTATCGCCGGCTGCAAGAACAATTTTGCCTCCCGCCGCCTCAACTGTACCTTCGTTAATTACATCACCTATACCTTCAGAGGCAGGGTCGGTCGGATCCGGTACTGATACAGATTCCACCTCGACAACGACATCACTTCCTTCGTTGCCCAGGAAGACCTTGTCGCCGGCGGCCATTATTACGTAGCCGTTCGGGCTTGTTATTGTACCGGCATTGAGGATTTTCTGTCCGATTAGGTTCACCTGCTGCGCGGCGATATTGCCGTAGTTCGATACGGTTCCGTTACCGCCAGCAAATCTATAAATGCCGTTCATAAAGTCTGAATCTTTGATGTTCAGACCGGATGCGGTGAACTTGTAGGCCTGAACAAGAGCGGTAGGACCAAATACTATACCTTGTGGATTAACAATGATGATATGGCCCTGATTACCAAACAATGAACCTCTAAAATCGGTTGCGCCTCCCTGAATTACTCTGTTGAGCACGGCGAAATTACCGCCGGCCTTGAGAAACTCGAGAACTTCGTTTTGGGAGGTGTTTAAGCTGTCCCAATTGATGACAGCCCTTGCCGAGCCCATAGTAACGGTTGTTGTATTGGCAGCCTGGTTGACGGCAGCCGAACCGGCTACCACATCAGAACCATTCGGCGTCGCCAAAACAACCGGAACTGAGGCGTTGAAAGTGAGACAGCAAGCTAAAAAGCCAACAATAAGCTGCCTATAGAACTTTCTTGAGATGTTTCTTGTGCGTTTCATCGACCCTTCTCCTCATTTTCAAAATTAATGTTTTCTTTTCTTTTACTACGCGATAATTACTACCTTTCTACTTTTTTTATAATACCTTTTACCATCTACACATAATTGTCGCGTTTAAACGACCATCACCTTTGCTCGTATCATCCGTTTCCTCAAGTGCAAAACCATAAAATACGGCGCCGCTGAAGTTATTTCCAAGCTCTACAGCTACACCACCACCAACGGAAGAAAGTGTATAATGCTCTTCTTCCAACAAAATCGGTTTTTCTATCTTAGCACGCCCATAATCGAAAAAGGCCAGGGGAGCTAATTTCCTCACAAAAGGCTTCCGGGCACCCTGGGTGTCAGCTTCCTCTGTTTCCTGAGATTGGCCTTTTTTAACAAGGTCATATTCATATTGAACCGAGCCAAGTATCCCACCATCAGCAACAATTTCATCTTCACGATAGCCACGGACAGTGTAAAGACCTCCGAAAGTGGTCATTTTCGCAGGAGCTAATCTTTCGGTTGGGTCTATCCATCTGAAAGTAGCGCTTAACCGCCCCACTTTTCTGTGGTCCATATACTGGCTATGAGCAGCGCTTAAAGCATGAATAGCGAAATCTCTGTCGGAATTTATACGAGCCATAGCGAACTCATCGTTATCCGAACCACCAATACTATCAACGCGGGTGAACGCAATCGAGGTTTCCATCATATCGTTTGAACGATGTAAGTCACATCCATAGCCTACGATATCCATTTTGACATCAGTTCCTAAAATACCCGGGAATAGCGAGGGTGTGACCTTGCTCCTTTCATGGCTTAATGAGCCGGTTATGTCAAAAAACCAGCCCTGAGTCTGAAAGAGATTATAACGTAAGCCACCGCCATAGAATGTACCATTACCAAGGAAACTTATACTACCTGTATCCGGAGTTATGTCGAACTCGCTGTAACCTGCGTATAAGTTTAGACGCAGGCGAGGCGAAAATAGTGGAACATCATAACTGCCGTATACTGAATAATCTTCATCTATACTTTCATCCCAAGGTGCCTGGTAAACTACCGCAAGCGTGTCATCTATCCCCAGTAAATTAGTATTAATAACGCCGATTCTCGGGCTCCATTGCCTGTCTTTTGTTCCGGCGTTGTCCACCTGGATGAAATAATGCCATGGATTTGCCTCATAAATATCATACGCTACGGCAATAGAATTCGGTTCAATGCCTTTGGTTACAACCGCCGAGACATATCGGTCGGGATTGAGGTTTAGCAGATTAACAAAATCATTCAGCTTCTTCTGATTGGCTACCTGGCCAACTTTAGCCGGTGACCAGTTTTCAACCGTAGAAGCTCTAAGATAACCCTTATCAACCTTGTTCTGGTCCGGGTCATAATGCGTTACCGTTATCTTAGTAACCTCAGCCTCCAAAACCTTTATAACTAATGTCTCATCAAGCAACTTGCCCTCATGGATAGTCCCTGACGGTACATATACATAAATTCCTGCGAAATTGTTATCCTGATAAACAGAGAGAATATATTGAGTGAGGCCCTGAATTGTCCTTGCGGAAATCATACGAGGTTGACCTGGATTTAGAATTACCTCCTTTAGTTCTCCGAAGTCATAGAGATATTCACTCCCGGCCTTATGCAACGGCTCATCGGAAGCGTTGTACACCAAAGGTATATCCGCAAATAATTGGTCGGTTGATATGAGATTATTACCGCTGATATTTATTTGTTTAACACTGAATTGCTGAGTTGTATCTTCAGGTAAGCTTACTTCTGTTAATGTCTCTTCGAGTTTGGCTTCAGATTTTTCAGAAGCCAAGCGTTTCGCTTCTGCGTCAGCTTCTTTTTTGGCTTCAATTTTCTCAGCGTCTCCTACTTTCTCTTCCTGTTCTACCTGCTCCTGCTGTTCTGCTTGCTCTTGTTGTTCTTCCTGAGCCTGCTGTTCTTCCTGAGCCTGCTGTTCTTCCTGAGCCTGCTGTTCTTCCTGAGCTTGTTGCTCTTCCTGCTCTTGCTGTTCTTCCTGCTCTTGCTGTTCTTCCTGCTCTTGTTGCTCTTCCTGCTCCTGTTGCTCTTCCTGCTCCTGCTGCTCTTGCTGTACCTGTTGTTCTTCCTGTGCTTGCTGCTCTTCTGCCGCGAGGGACATCGTGTCCAATTCGCAGATGACAAAAACCAACAACAAACAAATTAAAACACTGCAAATTACCTTTATAGTTACACTCATTTTGAACTCCTTAAAAATTAACCAGCCACCTCTCACTCCAGAGCTGATTTAATTCGGTATGCAATAATTCACCGAACCCCTTTTCGAAAAGTACAAAAACGAACAATATTTACAATCCAACGTTCTTCCAATTTACAATAATTAAAGTAATATTAAACTAGTTACAAGGTGACATAAGTTTATAATGATTTGACCAGTATAGCAAAATAACGCTTTTGAGTCAAGAAAGATTTACCCCGCTTAGCCATATTGCCCATTTTACATTTCATACCTTCATTATTATCGGCAATATCGTTACTCTAACTCGATTTTTTTTCGCACTATAGGCCCATTTTAGTAATGGAATGACAGCAACTTATGCTGTAATTGAGTTTCCATTGGTTTTGTATTATGCACCGCTTGTACTGTAATGCGTGCAATCCGTCAAGGCAGAACAATAGAATCAAAGCGTACCAGTCTTTTGGTATCACTGGTATAAAACAATTTAGGAACAAACATACACAATATTGGAGAGAGTTATCGAAGCAAAACAGACTAAAATAATCGATTAGTTTACAAATTAAAAATAGCAGTGGCACACTACCGACTCAAAAACCAAAATAGTGTTGGGTTGTATACTGGTCCTCTTGAAAGCGGAAGACACCCAATAAAACATGAGTTATAATCAAAGACCAGCAACGATAGCATTGGTGAAGTTACATCATTTGTCCAAAGTTACAAAACGAGGACAAATACAGCAAATTATGATATACTGTGAAGCTCAGGACAAACGCGGCTTTTGTGCTACATATGAAGGAACTCTCTGGCTAAGATACTCAAAGCGACTACAGCAATAAAATTTGAAACAAAGCAAATAATTGTAATTACAGGGAATTCTGGTAATATAACAAAAAGAGAGTTCCAAAATAAGCTAAATTGTAATTCTCAGATTGAAAAACTGAACAGGTCTATGGCTGGACAAAAACAAACAATACAAGAGGAAATCCGGACAAAGCCAGAGTACTATATGCATTGGCAGATGAATCGGTTGTGCAACTTGAACTGTGAGTACTGTTTCAGGAATTCACTGGACGAAGACAAAAAGACCGAGGATCCTTCGTGTGGAAGATATGGAGCTGAGCATATCACGCAACGATTTGATGAGACGGGGAAAGTGTGGAGCATTTATATGACAGGGGGTGAGCCGCTTTTATATCCAGGCTTCGTGGAGCTAGCGAAGGCATTGACACGAAGACATTACATATCAGTGAGCACGAATCTGTCGACGGCAAATGCGTATGAGCTTGCGGAGACCATCGAGCGTGAGCACATTGGCTCAATCATTGCGAACGTCCACATACTTGAACGAGAGAAGAGAAAGGATGGGTTGAAGGAGTATCTGCGGAAGTTCCTGTATTTTCAGGAGCGAGGGTTCAACATTCGCTTAGTATATGTTGCTTATCCTCCACTTTTCGGTCGAATAGAGAAAGATTTGAGACAGTTGCGCAGTGAAGGAGCGAAACAGATAAACGTAAAGGTGTTTCAAGGAAAGTACAAGGGCCAGCGTTATCCGCGTGACTATTCGGAGGATGAGCGAGCGTTTATAAGAGGTCTTGGCCTGGATAATTACGAACAGGAGATATTAGCGGGTCGCATATCTTTTCTTGGGAGCAGGTGCGAGGCAGGTCACCGGGCGTTCACCATGGACATATCAGGAAACGTAACCCGATGCGTTGCATCGAAGGACGGGTACGGGAACCTCTTTGAGGGTACGTTCAGACCCGGCGAGTTGTTGCGTCGATGCCCAAAAAAGAAATGTTCTTGTACCTATCAAGGGATACAATTTTCCGCATCCGGCGGCTCTGCTGTGTCACCAAATGTTATAGTGCGACCTGTACGATTTTTCTTAGCTGTCGAAGAGTGGCTTAATGGGCTAAGCAGTAAGGTGCTGAGGTGAGGGCAAATAGTCTATATGCAACTGGTGACTCGTTAAACAGGATATTAAAGACCAAACGAACAATAATCAATGCTGATGAACACAGGGTGATAATTTTTGGCTATTGTGCAGCAGCATTTCGGTGGCTTGTTTGGACGGCTAAGCTACAAAAGCGATTTCACCAAACTCTGGGATGTTTATGAAATTAGGATTCTTACATCGTTTCTACAAATCAACAAAGCTTCGGCCGAGGAATTACCTCTTTAAGCCGATAAAACGTCGACTGAAGCTTGAGTTAGCCAGGACGTACAGGTCTGCGATACCTCTGCTTGGAAAAGTACGCTTTATAGGCGTTACGGGAAGTTGTGGCAAAACAACGACCACAGAGCTCATTGCTACAATTCTATCGAAGGAAGGTCAAGTTCAAAAGAGCAGTTATGCAAACACTATAGATTATATTGCCGACACAATCTTGACCGTTCTTCCACGGCACCGCTTTTGTGTTATTGAAGTTAGCGGCCACCGCCCCAGAGCTGTGGAGAAATCAGCAAAGTTGTTGCATCCTCATGTAGCTGTGATTACACACATCGGTCAGGACCATTACGGCAACTATCGTAACTTAGAATCGACAGCCGCAGAGAAATGCAAACTCGTGGAAGCACTTCCGGCTGACGGAGTAGCGGTGCTCAATACAGATGACCCTTATGTTTTCGACATGCGGGAGCGAACAAAAGCCCAGGTTATCACTTACGGATTATCAACCAATGCGATGGTCCGTGGGGAAAATGTATCTTGCGCCTGGCCAAGGTTAATGTCGCTCGAAGTGTGCTATGCAGAAAAACGTTTCCATATTCAAACACAGTTGTTAGGTGAGCATTGGGCCTACGCTGTATTGGCAGCACTGGCTACGGGGATTGCTTTAGATGTGCCGCTGGAGCGTGCTATTCAAGCAGTTAAGACCTTCGCTCCGTTACCTACTCGCATGAGCTCATATAAAACTCCGGACGGTGTTACTTTCATTCGCGACGAACAAAAAGCACCGTTGTGGGCTATACCTGTCTGTCTGGATTTTATGAAAAAAGCAAAGGCAGAAAGGAAAATTATCGTGATGGGGTCAATCTCAGACACTCCGAAAGGCTTTTATCACAGATATCGAACTGTCATTCAACAGGCTACGGATATAGTCGACAAAATGGTTTTTGTCGGAGACCATGCTTACTCAGCACTCAGAATGCGAGCCAACCCGGAAGATAACCGCATTACGGCGTTAAGCACAGTTTACGAATTGAATTCTTTCTTAAGCAAATATCTCAAACCTGGCGACCTCGTATTACTAAAAGGTTCACTACCATCTGACCATCTCGAGCGAATTGTACTCTCACAGACTAATGATATTGCCTGTTGGCGGGAAAAATGTGGAAAACACCGTTTATGCAGTGATTGCCGATACCAGCATAGCCCCTTTGTGCCAACTGATACAGTGAATGTGAGTTAGATTGATATCTGCACATTTGCACCATAGCTTTGGAGGTCTCGAAAGAAAATATAATTATCAATGCTGTAAACTACCTGACAAAAAACAGGGGGAATATCACCTTTTTAACAAAAATCCAATAACATTTAAGAACAAGGAAAAAGTTGAAATCATAAGAATAAGTGACCATATCTTCCACTATTCGACAAAGGTTGTTTTTATTAGATGGCTCCCAACATCTTAAGGCATTTACTCCGAAGTTTAGGGACTTAAAATCGCCCTTCGATATATTTAAGCAGGATTATCCTGACAGAACCGTTACACTCAGACACTCCCAATGATTAGCGTTAATTGGTTGGTGCACTGGGTAGGGGAAAATAATTCATTAACATCGAAGTGCTGGTTTCTCTCCGCTCAAAGCCTTAATCGGTACCATCCTTGCTGACAGAAAACATTCGCGCCCTTTAATTAACAATAATAACAAAAATTCCTTACGAATCAGTCGCTTTTGCGATAGAATCATATTAAATCAGAATATGAAGATATAGTCAAAAAATGGTCACCGAAAAAATGATTTGTCAAAAAATTCCGACTTGTTTTCACTATATTTTTTTGCCTGTTAAATTGATACACAGGTTTGTTAATATTCTTACATTAGACCTGTGGATTATAGTAGGAGAGGATATTCTGAGTAAACAGGGACTCGGCATTATCTACGCTGGCAATGAAAAAAATAAGAATTTTTTGACTAAGCTTGCTTTCGATAACTCCTACAGCGAAGATTATATCGGAAAAACATGGTTATGGAGGATTTTCAAGAAGGTTAAGGCAAGGGGGCATGTTTGTTCACTAATGATAACTAAAAAGAGTAAGACCAAGTGTATTGGCATCTTGTCTAAAAGAAGGAAATGTTTTTTTGTCCCGCGCTGGGTTCAGTGGGAACTTGATATTCCCCTTGCTATTTCCAATCACTCCGCCAAGGAAGACTTGAGGAGAATGAGAAAAAGCAGATTGGAATTTGAGGTGACAGACAAAGCTAAGCAATTTCGTGAGTTTTACTATAACATGTACTTACCCTTTATAAGTCAACGGCACGGAGACAGGGCAATTCTTATGGAATATGATAATATGATGCAAAAGTTAGAAGCAGGAACGTGTGAGTTGTTGCTTATCAAAAAAGCAAATAAATACATCGCAGGGCAACTGCTGGTATACGAGGGAAATGTACCACGTCTTTGGTCCGTAGGCGTCAATGATGCTAATCCATCTTATCTGAAAAATAGTGTAATAGCAGCAACAATTTACTTCTCAGCTCGCTATTTAGAAGAAAAAGGTTATAAAAGGCTGAACTTCGGGTTATCAAGGCCTTTTTTAAAGGACGGTGTATTAAAGTATAAAAAGAAATGGGGTCCACGAATTGCCTGCTCATCTAAAAAAGGTTTTCAAATTAAGCCCTTATCAAAAACAGTGGGGATAAAAGGATTTTTCTTGAACAATCCCTTTATCTATGCTTACAAGAACCGACTTAACGGCGCTTTATTCATTGAAGAACGGCAACTGTTTTCTAAAGACAGCTTTCAAAAATTCTATGAGGATTATTACATAGAAGGCATGTCTAAATTATGCATCCATCGATTTGGGAAGGATGATGGTAGAATACGAGGAGTTGTTCCTCCTGAATTTTCTGACAGAGTAGAAATGCGTTCGGCGGAAAGTATATTTTGACTAACCACAGGGGTTGCTGAGAAATGAACGTCCGGCAAAGTAACTTAAGAAAAGCTGCTTTCTTTTTTGCTAAGAAATTATTAAATCTAAAACGAGGCGAAAGACTTCTAATATACATAGACCAAGGGAGTGACTATCATACTGTAAAAATTATCCGGGACAGTGCACAACATATCGGAGCTCCGACAGAACTATTTGAATTAAACTCCGACTTAGAACTTCCAGATAGGGCACAAGAGCTGACGAATAAGATTGAAAAGGGAGACTTTGATGCGATATGTGAGCTTTCGGAGCAGTGTTTTTATCAAACCTTAGCTTGGAAGAAAGCATTGCAATCAGGTTCTCGAATTTACTCATTAGCCGGACTGAACACCGATGCTTTTACACGTTGTGTCGGAAAAGTAAATCACAATTTAATGTTTCATTTTGGAGCGGCATTAAAACGAATCTTAAAGAATGCCAAGTCTATTCAAATCCTTACTAAAAAGGGAACGAATATAACATTTCAAATGAACACTAATCCGGTCTTTCGGCTTATCTCAAAACTAAAAAGAAAGCAAAAAACTCGTATTTTTAATCCCTCCGGCAGCCCCATTCACAGCGGTCAATCCACTTTCTTAGGAGGACAGCTTTGTTTTCAAGGAGTTTCTGAAGCTATAAAAGGAACGGCTGTAATCGATGGTTATCTATGGCCCCCCAAAGAAATAGGCCATATAGATGTTCCGATTGTTTTAAAGATTAGAAGAGGAAGCGTTATTGAAATAAATGGTTGCCCTTCGAAATCTAAAATATTAAATCGTTGGTTAAAGGGGAAATCTAAAGAAATCCAACATTTTTGTATCGGCTTTAATCCGGGCGCAGAATTGTCAGGAAAAATAATGGAGGCAGAAAGGGCCTTTGGTTACATCTCTATAGGAATAGGAAAATCCTCTTTTCATACCGATGGTATCATCAAGAACCCGTCGATACTAATTGATGATGAAGTTATAGAGCAGGACGGCTCTTTTATACAGGAGGAGTTGTCGATTCTCGAACGAAACTTAAGACAGGAATATCAGAACAGAATAAGAGAATAAAAAGTTGACGATTGTATTACATCACTTGAACTATTTAAAAGTGCTTGAAAGTATATTTCAAGAATCCTTAGAAAGTCCGGGGTCGTGGATGTTAATCAAGAACTTCAATCATGGGCTATTCCCATTGACATTAACAAAGAGAGGGCAAAAAGATGATGCAATCAAGAATACTTTTTATAGGTGGATCGGACGACTGGTTCAAAAATTTGAAGGAATCTGAGACAATTGTTAAAACGTGTAGGTTTAATCCTCTATTACCCCATCTTGAGTACGATTTCTACGACCACATAGCAATTCACGACATCATTGAAACTTCTGTTCGCGCTGAGAAGGATGGATTTGATGCCATAGTGATAGGCTGTTTCTACGACCCTGGTCTTAGAGAAGTACGCGAGCTCCTGCGAATACCCGTCGTGGGAGTATGCGAGGCAAGCATGCACGTCGCCTCAATGCTCAGTGCTGGGAAGTTTTCGGTCTTGGTTGGGAGGAAGAAGTGGATACCAAGAATGGCAAATAATGCGCGAAACTACGGCTTTGAGTCTAAAATTGCATCCTGGCGTGTTATGGGGCTGACAGTACCCGATATGAGGAACAGGGAAAAGACTCGGGCAGCCCTTCTTCGAGAGGCGAAAGCTGCTGCTGAACAGGACCTGGCAGATGTGGTCTGTTTGGGGTGCACGGGAATGGTTGGACAGGCAAAACATGCACAGGAAGTCCTCGGTATACCCATCCTCGATCCAGTTCTGATTGGTCTGAAGATAGCTGAATTTCAAGCTGTCTTGTGGAAAAGATTTGGAATTTCACACAGTAAGTCAGGTGGGTATGAGGCGCCACCGGCTGAAGAATTCAAGTCAATCTTTAGAAAAATTTATGGACATTACTCCTGATTTTTTATTTATCAACAGCACTGTTTCTTCAACTGGGACCCCCTAAGAGCGTTGATGCAATCTTAAGGCCTACAATCTCAAGAATAAGATGTGGCAGGATACCAATTGTGCTTAATTTCGGCGCTTGTGGTGTCTTGGTTCATCGCAATTTTGACTCGACAATCATTAACTTCGTTTGCTCTAGTAAATACGTGAAGCGCAATGAACAACTACAATTGGTATTAGGTCTTGGTTAAGGCATCTCTATGTAACGTAAGACATTCACCTCGAATATCATGTCTCTAAATCCACCTTGAGAACTATCTAAGGCAGATTTGTCTGTCATTACCAGCACGCCTGGACACGCCCCAGGTAAGCCTAATATTCCCATTTTAATATTGAAAGTATATATGTTGGGATTTATTCTATATCTGTTAAACTATGATAGTATACATCAAAAAGTAAAGCAATAAAGAACATCAAACGCTCCGGAAGGCACACATGATGTACCATGTTGTCATTCTTCTACACAGGCACAGCACGTTTGATAACAAACGATATGTTCTACGCGATATAGCCGAAATCTGGCGCGAGCAGGGCCTGCGCGTGAGCGTGTTGCACGGTCCCGGGCCTCGCATGGACGCCGACCTGGCTATTCTGCATATTGACCTGACGGTTGTTCCCGACGATTATCTGGCATTCATCCGCCAGTACCCCGTGGTAATTAACGGGTCGGTCACGGATATCTCCAAACGTCTATTCAGCACTAACCTTGTTTGTCGCGGCGATGACTACCAAGGTCAGGTCATCGTCAAGACGAATCGGAATTGCGGAGGCCGGAGGGAAGCGAAGCTTGCTAAGAAGGGGCCACTGCCGCGAAGATGCACATTCTCGCTTCGCAACAAACTGCCCTGGAGCCGACGATCAGAGCTACTGGACTACCCTGTCTTCGACTCGGTCAAGCAGGTGCCATCTGCAGTTTGGCATAATCCAGACCTTGTCGTCGAGCGGTTCCTTCCCGAATGTCGCGATGGCTTTTACTGCTTGCGCACCTGGGTTTTTTTGGGTAACAAGGAGACAAATTCGTTGTCCTATTCGCATCAGCCAATCGTCAAGTCCAATAACGTCATCCGCCGTGAGACGCTGGCAGAGGTGCCTGATAAACTACGACAAATACGGAGGGAGCTGGGTTTCGATTTTGGTAAATTCGATTACGCAGTTGTCAATAACCGGGTAGTCCTGTATGATGTGAATCGGACACCGACGATGGGCCGTTTTACAAAAGAGCATTTTTTACCAAGCATCCGTACGCTAGCCGAGGGCATCTGGGCGTATTTGTAAAAAGTAAAGGATGTGTATTATAACTTTTATCCGGATTTAGTATGAGCATAAAAGAACAAGATATTACACCACAATCCGTCGACGCAAAGACCAAGCACGTGGAGCCATACCGAGTACCTGCTTCGACCAGACACTGGCCGGAAATCGCGAGGCGATGGGAGCAGGTTGGTCCACCATTACGTCCGTCAGCACAGGATTTCACCTTTCTCAACGATGCGATAGGCACCTGGGCGCACGAAAATGGTGTGCCTCGTGCGCTAATCCTTGGCGTGACTCCCGAGCTATACAATTTGCAATGGCCAAACGGAACGGACATTTTGGCTGTGGATCACACACAGAGCATGATTGACAGCGTCTGGCCTGGCCCGCGAAACGCCGCGATCTGCGCCGAGTGGACCACCATGCCTTTACAGACGGCCTCGCGTGACATTGTGCTGTGCGATGGTGGAGTTAACTTACTGGAGTATCCGCACAAGCACCATCAATTCGTTCGAACGCTCCATCAGGTCACATCTTCTGATGGTTTGTGCGTTCTCCGTTTGTTCGTCCCGCCTAAAGAACGCGAAACGTCCGACGAAGTTCTCCAAGACCTGCTTGATGCAAAAATTCCCAATTTGAATCTTCTCAAGCTTAGGCTCTGGATGGCTCTGCATGAAGATATAACACAGGGGATCCAGTTAAAGCAGATTTGGAATGCGATCCACGAAGTCGCGCCGGATTTCGACCGTCTTGCCACGCACATCGGCTGGCCGATTGAACATCTAATGGCAATCAATACGTATCGTAACTGCCCGACCAGGTACTATTTTATCGACCTTGATGATGTTTGTCATCTGTTCTGCGAAAGTCCAGGCGGCTTTACTCTTGATGCTGTCTATGTGCCGACGTACGAGTTGGGTGAACAGTGCCCAACCGTCGTTTTCCGCCGAATTGATACCACCCGCGTTCGCGGCGATGGTTAGGCCACTATACTAAAGGACCGAAAAAATTATGTATCGAGAATCGAAGAATTCAAAAAATTACCGTAAACGCGTCTTACTGCTTTACGGCGGGTGGGAAGGACATCAACCGGAATGCTTCGCCGACTTTGCCGAAAATGAGCTCCTTGGTGATTTCGACGTCGTTCGTTCACAGGACCTCGGAATGTTATGTCCTGATTTATTAGCCAGCTTTGACCTACTGGTACCTATTTGGACATTTGGAGAGATTACAGATATCCAAGAGACAACTCTCCTGAACGCCGTCGCCAATGGTATGGGCATAGTCGCTTGGCACGGAAACGCCAGTTCTTTTCTCAACAGCCGGCCACACAAGTTTTTGCTCGGCGGGCAATTCGTGGGCCATCCAGGTGGAAATGATGTCACTTATTCAGTGCGGTTTCTTGGCAACGACCCTCTGGTCGATGGACTCGAAGACATCACGGTCACCTCTGAACAGTACTATCTGTTAATTGACCCTGCCATTAAGGTCTTAGCCACCGCATATATTGATGGTGACAACATGAATTGGCTTTCAGGTGTGCAGATGCCCGTAGTTTGGAAACGGCGATGGGGTAAAGGACGCGTGTTTTACTGCGCCCTGGGTCATACTTTGGATGTGCTTGAACAGCCCTCCATAACCACTCTGCTTCGCCGGGCTGTGCGTTGGGCTTGTCGAAGTCCGGAGAAATATTATACAGAGGTCACTAAACAGGAAGGGCTTCAATTATACTGAACGTCATACCAATTGGAAGGATTCGGGTCACGTGCAAACCAGACGATTTCAGGAGCTTTCGAAACTCCGCTTCTGTTCGCTCCTTTGCCCCCTGCGCAACGAGCATGGTCAAGTCACTTCGTACGACCGCCTGGTGGTCCGCCAAAACCTCCAGCCGGTCAGGAAGGACTCGTTCAACAAGCAGTAACCGCCCCCCCTCAACCATCGCGTTACGGCAGTTTTCGAGAATCAACTTACTGTTCTTGTCGTCCCAGTCGTGAATTATACTCTTGAGAATGTATGCATCCGCGCCGCTTGGAACCAACTCGAAGAAATTTCCCTCTAAAAACTCGCACCGCGACGCCAAGCCTGCCTGCTCAAAACGATGCTTGCCACCCTCAATCGCATGAGGCATATCGAACAGGACTCCTGAAGTCGCCGGACTTGCCCTGAGGATGGAGATGAGCAATTCTCCGTATCCCCCTCCGACATCCACGATTCGCTTCAGCCCCGAGAAGTCGTATCTCCGCACAACGCTCTCAGAGACAAGCTGTGTAAGCTCGACTAATGCCTGGTTAAACACCGCTGCCGCCTCCGGGTCCTGCTCAAGGTGTTTGAAATCATCTGTTCCGGTGAACAATTTTCTCGCACTTTCACCCGTCTTCACACTGTAAAGTAAATTTCCCCAAACCTGCCAGAGGTGGGCACCCCACCA
The DNA here is from genome assembly GCA_964623545.1 of uncultured Pirellulales bacterium. GTDB lineage: Bacteria > Planctomycetota > Phycisphaerae > Sedimentisphaerales > Anaerobacaceae > CAZUTR01. The sequence goes on from CAZUTR010000009.1 coordinate 18,655, forward strand.
TATTGTCCACGAGCGCAGCGACCCGTGGACATCGGCCCCCAGTAGCGAGCCAATAGGCGTAATCTCGAAGGAGCCATCCTCACGCTCCCTGCAAACCTCGATTGTAGTCAGGGCTCGAAGGAGTCGATGGAGCGAGGGCGCGTGGGTACCCGTGACGACGGCCAGGTCTTCGCTCATCCTGGGCCCTTCCGCAAGCAGGTCCGCGATATGCAGCTCGGCCGCAACATATATGGCTTGTGCCATCCAACTGCTGGTAACACACTCCAGAAGTCTGTGTGCCAACGAAAAATTCTCAGAGTTCTCTGTTCTGTTTTCGCTCATTGTGTCCTTCTCCTCTTGCACTTACGCCTCCAAGTTACCCCTACTACCGAGATATCGGAATTTTAAAACCACACTCGTTTTGAATACAAACCATTCGGCATTGCATGTCGTCAGCAGAAATGAGCTGAATTTAGCTTTGATTAAGAACACAACTTCAACTGCCGTTTCTGTAATTTTACTGTTATAGTATCTTCTTTCAAGAACAGTTTTTGCTTTTAATTCAGCACACTTAAACAACGCTCCACTGTACCCCACAATCCTACCAATATTCCTCCGAAGCGAGTTTTATATCCATATTGAGCTTTGGCTGAGGCATCTCTATGTCAAGTAAGGCATTCACCTCAAATATCATGTCTTTAAATCCACCTTGAAACCTATTTAAGGCAGATTGGTATATCATCCAGCACGCCTAAATACACCCCAGGCAAACCTAAGTGGAAAATCTACGGTTTTGCGATAAGAAAAAGCTGGTCATAAGCTCCTGGAAACCTGACTTTTTACAGACTATGGGTTTCTCCTAGTTAATCCATTGGTTGCTGGAATTGTCGTAATAGTAGATTGCACCTAAAAGTAAGATTTGGTATTGATAAGTAGATAAATTTAACAGCGTCGCCAATATTTTTTGAATAGGGAATTTACTATGACCAAATCAAGCATACTTTTAGTCGTTCTGTTGGCCCCACTAATGTGTTTGCCAATACAAGCAGCTTCAGAAGACCCCGGCCCTCCCAGTGAAATTGGGATTTACCAGCCTTTTCAGATAACTTCCAATGGGACTATGGATGTTCATATATATGTATACAATCGGACTGACCTTGCCCAAGCATACCAAGGTGATGTGGCTGATGAGAACGGTAACCTGATACTCACGGGCAATTGGGATATGATTCTTGAAGAAATTAAGGGGGGAAAAGTGATATCGTCCCGCAGCATGAGGATGGGCAAACAGCACAAAGGGGCTCATCATCTACTGGAGCCGCAATCACATTACAATTGGGAATGGAAGGCATCAGTTGCAGATCTAACGGATCATCCAGGTAACTATCGCTTTCAAGTAAAGTACGGTGAGCTTACTAAAAGAGGCCAACTTTTCCGTATCGTAAGGAGTCTCAAGACACCAGAATATATTGAGGTCAGGTACGTAACAGATAAGGAAAACTATTTCATCGGCGAACCAATAACCGTAAGCTTTATTGTAACTAATAACGGCCAAGATGATTTTCTCTTCGAAACGGGAGGAGATTATCGTGGGGCGACGCGTCATCTTCGGTTCTACTTTACAGCCACAAATGAATTGGGACAGAAAGCAATAGACCCGAAACCGAATCAATCCTGCTTTGGGGGATTGGGAGGCCGTATAGACCTCAAGCCCGGCGAAGAACATAAAATTGAACTGCCTCTGCTGGCATATCTTAGCTTTCCTGTTCCAGGAACTTACATGGTAAAAGGTTACCAAGCCCTCGGATTTGGAGAACCAGCCAATGTGCTAGGTAAAGAGGATAAATATGGACTTGGATGGCAACACTCTTATGGCGGCAGTTTCAAAGTGGTAATAAGAAATCCCAGCAAAGCTGAAATCTTAAACCTTATTAAATCACAACTGTCCATACCAGACCGATACGAACGAAGTCAAGGCATGTCTCTGCTTCATGATACGATGTACCTGAAACCGCTGCTTAAAGTACTGGATGAGGAATCCGATGAAGAACAAATTGAAGCTTTGTTAGCAGGGATTGGGTCCATTCTTACTGTTGAGTCTACACAGCATTTAATAAAGCTTGCTACCGACCATCGGGTACCTGTCAGAGTTTATGCTTTGCAGAATTTGTTTCGTAGAATGCCCCCTAAGCAAATCCAAGGACAATCTGCACAGGACAAAATTCCAGACTGGAAAAGACATGAAATTGAAACAGCCTGGGACGAGAGTCTACGTTCGCTGCTGCCAGATATTCTCAGGAAAGGTCTGGAGTCTGAGTCTCTTGACGAAATATCAGTCACCGCCAATTGCGTGGCACTACTTGGAGATCCTGAGATGATGCCACTACTGGCTAAGGCCGCTGACCGAATTGCTCCGCAAGTTCCTGTTTCAGAAAAAATCTCACGGATTGTCAACCAGCTAGCAGGGGCTGTCTACACACTGCACGACTATGGTCATCAGCCAATCGAGGCTGACGAGAACTCTTCACCCGGAAGGCTGGCAGTCTGGGCGAACAGCGTTCTACGCCGGAAGGAATACCATACAGAACGATGGGGAAATCTTCTTCTTCACATGATGAACATGGACTGCGCTCTTACGCAATACAACGCTATCCGTTGGTTGCCAGAGGATTTCAATAAGCGCGAGCAGGTTCCGTGGAAGAAACTGTTGTCGGCTAAGGAGCATCAAGTCTGGTGGTATGCGCTCCAGGCGGCAAGGAGTAATTTCCCGCCTGATCTGGAGACAATCGCCACCGAAATCCTCAAAAAAACGAATGACCAAAGCAAGCAGCAAGACCTAAGGGACCTTCTCAAGGAGCTCAATCAGCATAAGAACGAAAAAATGGGTGATGTTTGAATCGTAACATTCTCGGTGCCCCACTGAAGCAAGTTTTATATAATTAGGCCTTGTACATTTACCACAAAGGTCAGGCGTGTAAATCAACATTCAGCCATAACCAAGCTACTTTTCCCGAAATTACCGGCAAGCCTGAACACGCCCCAGGCAAGCGTAGCTGGAAATTTCCACCTCTTGAGCAAAAAGAAAGCCAGTCGCAAGTGACTGGCTCTACTTTACAAAATAGCGGGGGGAGGATTCGAACCTCCGACCTCCGGGTTATGGGCCCGAC
>CAZUTR010000010.1:0-2109 GCA_964623545.1 uncultured Pirellulales bacterium
AAAGCGTAATAGTCCTATAATATCACCCTTTTCGCCTACGCTAACAACCCTAATTTCCAAATCTCCCTCCAAAATCCTCCATTTCCACCTATTTCCCGATAATTTCAGTCCTCAATTTTGCTGAGCTGTGCAAAAAACCTTGAGTTAGCGGCTGGTCGTTTTTTGCGAAAGACCAAAAAGCGATTTGATGTAATTTTTAATCCAGGTCCAGTGCAATACAATATGGACAATCATAAGGATAACAAACAGGACAGATATAAAGAAATGGATATCACCCCAGTCGTGTCGGCCCATCGATATAAACTCTCTTATATGCTCCCTGCCCTGACCGCCATGCAATTCTCTGCCAAGCCCGCCACTACCAGGCGGAAGAATGAACTTGATAATCGAACCGGTAAAGGCCAACGCAAGCAAAGCTATAAAGCCGATTAAATCCACAATAAAATTTATTGTGCTTCGTTTCATATTTCCCTCGTATCTCTTGAAACGTATCTTGTTATTTTACAAAATTGTAATAAAACAACAGGTTAAATAATATACACTACCACGTATATGTTGCTGTATACTGAATAGTGGCCACCGAATCAGCTTCGATGTCCACTTTGAATCTGGCGGTGCGGGCGTCCTTCTTTTCATATTCATGGGTTGACTCATCAATAGTCCAATTAACCCATGCGGAGAATTTCTCATCGACGAAAACCGTCACCGCCTGGTCCTTTCGATTTCGAAGCTCAACCTTATGCGTCTGGCGGTGCATACGACGTCCTGATTTACTGTCAACAAACGTGTGTTCCGGAACAATATCAAAGGCGTTTCCTATATAGAGTGAGAGCTTTTCCTTTTTAGCTGTATGGTCAATCATATCTTCACCCACAAACTCCAGACTGTCATCGGCTGGGTCTTTTTTGAAAACGCGAACCTTGCCCTTCGGCAATGCAATGCCGAGCTTGTTCTGCTCGGTGTTTTCAAATTCGAGCTTTATCTGGACCTTGTCCTCATTCTGATTTCGGTCATAGATGTAAAGCTTCTTTGTCGCAACACCCAAGGCCGGCTCAATAAACTCAATTTGCTTGACTTGATTATTATTTATGGTGCTCTTTCGGCCCAGCGTATAAAGATGATATTCCATAAACGGTTTTTCTTCAAAACCAGCTTCTTGAGGCCTTACTGCCCTGAATGCTTTCTTTTCATATACATAATCAAGCTTCGGCTCAGTGACCCTTCTCACATCGCCTGCAATAAGCTTTAAAGTAGAATCTTTATAAGTTGCGCCGCTTTTATTATCGATTGTCACCCAGCCGGTAAAATCAAGCTTTGTCTCATCCTGATTCAGTAATGCTGAGTAATCCGCGTGCCAGCCGATTTGCTCGGTCGTATAAGTTATTCGGCAAAGCTGAGAACCTTTTTGCTTCGCGCTCGTCAGCCAAACCAATGTGGGCTTTGTTACCAAATCGTCCGGCAATTCTCTTAGCGAAATCTCCTCTATGCCAGCCCTGTCTAATATTTCAATATTGTTTGCCTCGCTTTTTAATATAAGGTTACTACCCAGAGCAGCCAAAAGCCGACCCGTCAGCTCTTTGCCAATATCAGCACCACTACCTTTCAACATTACAGTAACGTCTTTATCGATATAGCGTTTTAACAAACTCTCGGCATTGACAAGGTCGTATTCGTAGTTCTGCTCAAGCACCGATACTTCTCCGGGAGCCGATAGACAGTGGAAGTTTACGCTTGTTGGGTCAATCGCCGAGGCAACATCGGTGAACCTGACGGAATTGATGCCCTTCTTAAATTCCATCTGCCGAGTCTCTCTTACAACAGCGAAGTTCTCATTATAAATTGTCAGAGCCACGCCTTCCTGTATCTCTTTAGCCGCTTCGCCAGGTACTATGGAAAAACTCATCATAAAAACGAACACTAAAAACATTACTTTCCCATTCATATTATTTGTCCTTAAATTTTTGATTACCCTAATATATTATGCACATAAAAAGCAAATTACTCACACTTTTTGTAAAATTGCTCATCTGCCGAATTTAACAGAAGTATTGTCGCATAGCTTTTATTGTATATAAAGCAAAAGTTTTCTTTTGAAAAGCCCATATAACT
>CAZUTR010000010.1:2119-21218 GCA_964623545.1 uncultured Pirellulales bacterium
GGATATTGATAATCGGCTTAAAATTTTAGTGGCACGGCCATCTTGGCCGTGTTTTCACGGGCTGGAAGCTCGTGCCACGTATTGCAGATAAATCCCGGAGATTAGATATGACAACAGCAGCATTAAGCAAATTTTTAGGAGCAGCCGATTGGTGGTCGGCAACAATCAATTACGAAATCGTCAAAGGCAATGCAATATGGCGAATTGGTCTTATTTTGCTGGTGATTCTCACTACAATGGCTGCAGGACGAATTATACAGTTCTTCATCAACAATTACACGGCAATGCTGGAGAAAAGACGGGGCGTTACAGTTTTTACACTGCTATTGAAGTGTCTGACCAAGCCGATATTTGTCGCAACTTTTGCACTGGGTCTGTATCTGTGCAAGTTCTGCCTCGTATTCGAAGATACAACAGTTACACCAGTTATTGAAGGTATAAGCGCAACAATCGAAAAAGGCTGGACCCGAATAAGCAAAGCCGTTGCCGCAGTAGCAGTCGCCTACGCAATATATAAACTGGTCGATATTATCGAATATTACCTGCTTCGCTGGACGAGCAAAACCGAGACAAAGCTGGACGATATGCTGGTACCGGTGATACGCAAATCGATTCGAGTTACGATTGCGATTGTTGCTTCTATTTTTATCATTGATAACGTGCTCCAGCAGGATGTCAAGTCAATCCTCCTCGGTGCCGGTGTCGGCGGAATTGCATTAGCTTTGGCAGCTAAAGACACCATAGCTAATTTCTTCGGTTCAGTTACAATTTTTGCCGACAGACCATTTCAGGTCGATGAGCTTGTCAATATTGAAGGCCACACCGGCCCGGTCGAGGAGGTCGGATTCAGAAGCACACGAATACGCACACTGCAGGGACACCTGGTAACCGTGCCGAATAGCGTCATCACAAATTCAATCGTTGATAATATAGGCAGACGACCCTTTATCCGCAGAACCTCGAATATCACCATAACCTATGACTCAGGCCATATAAAAACAAAACGAGCGGTTGAAATAATTAAGGATGTTTTATCCGGCGTACCCGAGTTAAATAAAGTGCCTGACAAGCCACCACGTGTGTACTTCAGCGACTTTAACGACTGGTCGCTAAACATTTATATGAGTTACTGGGTCAAACCGCCTGATTATTGGGTTTATCACGAAGTCAACGAACGAGTCAACTTCGAGATTATCAAACGATTTGAAGCCGAAAAAATCGAATTTGCCTTCCCCAGTCAGACACTCTACTTAAAGAAAGAATGATTGCATAAAAAAACGTGTCCCGCAGCTTTGTGGCCGCGGGACACGAATTACAGTTCAATATTCAATAATTAACAGTTACTCTTCGGAAATCTCTTCGGCGCTTTCCTCAATATCTTGTTCTTCTTCAGTAGTGTCACAGACAGTATCCGCTCTTTTTTCTGCACTGCTCTCTAGCGGCTTGGGTCCGCAGAACTCGGTTACCTCAAACTGCTGCTGCTCAAGGTCTGACATAACCGCCTGCTCAATAATCCATGGTGTTATGAAAACAACCAGCTCACTATTAACAAGGGCTTCACCTTCAGATTTGAAGAGTAAACCCACTACAGGCAGGTCTCCAAAGAAGGGTACTTTATTAATCTGCTTTGTAACTTCTCTTTTGCGCAGGCCACCCAGAACCACCGTCTGACCGTCTTCAATCAACAGCGTCGTATCGGCTTCACGCTTATCGACAATCGGCTGAGGATACTCACCGCTTGATGCTAATGTCACCTCGCCAACCTTGACACTAAATTCCGGTCTCAACTGAAGGCGTACCATTCTATCGCGAGTCAGGTGCGGTATAACCTCAAGTGTGATACCAACCTCCTTGAATTCGGTTGTCCCGATACTGCCGCCAGCGGATGTCTCGCGAAGTTCCTGATATGGATGCTCAGTGATGATTTTAAATATAGCTTTCTCGTTATCAAGAACCAGGACTCTGGGATTGGCGAGAAGTTTGGAGTCGATTAAGTTTTGCTGAGCCTTTATAAGGACATCAATATCAATACTCGAATTTAACCATCCTACCCGAAATATCCCTGTGGTTCCGGATGTTTTACTGGTTGAACCTTTAAACATAGTGTCTAAAAACGGTGTGGTTCTGCTGCCGGGATATTGGGTGGCGCCATCTTTAGAAATCGTATAATCAGAATCTCTTGCATCACCAAGATTTGTAGCAGCAACCTTTGCATCGCTATCGGAACTCCCATACGTGGTTCGTCTTCCGGCGGTCCAATCTACTCCAAAGTCGAAATTGTCTTTACTTGTTACGTCGTAAATCCTCGCCTCGACCAATATCTGCGGTGTCATACGGTCGATTTCTGCAATGAACGTATCAATGGCCTTAATCTTGGCCTCTGTATCCGTAACGATTATGTTGCTTGTGCCCAGATTAGATGACAGTGAGCCACGCTGTGAGATGAACTTCTTCAAAGCACCCTCAACCTCTCCGACATCGGCGTAGGTGATCCGATATATTCGGCTGGTCAGTTTCTCAGCACCTGCAGCCAATTCCTCAAGCGGAGCTATCCTAATCATATTCTTGGTGGTCACATAACCATAGCCATGCGCTGCAAGAATATTGTTGAGCGCTTCCTCCAACGGAACATTTGTAAGCGTAGTAGTTACGTTACCTATGACCTTGGGGCTCTTGATAATATCAACGTCCGCCTGCTCGGCCATAATCCGTATCACATCGTCAATAGGTGTGTTCCTGAAATCAACACTAATCTTTTTCTGCATCCGCTGCTCAAGAGATGTTAAAACCTCAGATGTTAAATCCCCTTCGCTACCACCCTCACCAAAAGCGATAGTACAAAGTCCTATAACAAAAGCTGTTATCGCTATAAAAAACAATCTTCCTATTCGTTTCGTAAAGAATCCCATAATCACACCTCTTAAAATACTTTCAATTAAAGTTCGAAATACCACCTTATCTTTCCTATTTCGTCTTTTTTAACGCTTTTACTTAAAAATCCTTTCGAAAAATAGTATAAGTATAACATTTATATGAATAATAACGCTTTTTCCGGCTATCGCTCCACCTCTTGCGTCCATTTTTCACCGTCTTTTTCAAAATCAACACTATCTTGATTTATCTTCACAATTACTACTCCGTCTATCTCATCACCTTCACGAACTATTTTGGTTCCGATAACTGCGGTAGCTCCATCCTCACTCAAGACAATGCCCCTAACAATTATCTGACTGACTCGGGTCTGCTCAACCGCTGTTGTGCCAAATGCCATTGGGTCACGAATTGTTGTCGGATACGGTTCGGGAATTTCCCACTCAATTTCATTACCGGACGCTTCGCTTGGCCCTGACGATGCAACACCAACAGGCCCTTTTGACCTTCGCGAAGGAGCTGTTTGGAGATACCGAACCAGCAAAACAATCAGGACCGTCAGAAGTATAGGAACCAACAGCACCATCACTTTTTGTCTTGAGCCGCTGATACTTTCTTCTGCTCCGAAGAGTCTATCTTTTATTTTATGCCAGCGAGTTCTGACCTCAGGTTTTACAATTTTTTCAGCTTCTGGTTCTTCTGGTGAAGCGAACGCGGATTCAGACAGTGGCTGGGTAGGAACATAAGGTTCTCGAGTTTCCAAAACACGAACAGATGCAGCAGGTGGCTCGGGGGGCAGATGGCTTCTATCCTCCGGTGCAGGCGCACTATCAGACTCCGCGCCACTGTCATCTTTTGGTATCGGCACGCCCTCAAATATCAGCTGTATCCGTTTGTGAAGTCCCGGCTTTTGTTTCGCCATGCCCTATTTCCTCAGCCAAAGCAATATAATCGACAGCACCTCTGCTACCAGGAGCGTAAGTCAAAACCGACTGACCGGCACTCGGAGCTTCAGCCAATCTTATCGTTCTGTGAATAACCGTATCAAATACCAAATCACCAAAAAATTCCCTCAACTGACGCTGTACCTGCTTACTCAATGTTGTTCTGTCCTCCACAAACGTCAGAAGCACACCAAGAATCTGCAGGTTGCGATTAAAGCGTTGTTTCACAATGTCTATCGTTTCAAGCAACTGCCTTAAGCCCTCAAGAGCATAATAATGTGCCTGCACAGGTATAATCACATCTGTGCTCGCTACCAAGGCATTCAACGTCAACAGGCTAAGCGAAGGAGAACAGTCGATTATGCATATATCGTAATTACCGTTTATTGTACTTAGCTGTTGACTCAATACATATTCTCTGCCGTAGAGCGTTACCAACTCAAATTCGATGCCCGAAAGGAGAATATTGCTCGGCGCCAAATTGAGCCCATCGACGTCCGTACTTACTATTATTCTGGACATCAGAATCTGAGCATTGGTAATCGCGTCATAAATTGTCTTATCCAAAGCATCGGGATTACATCCGAACCCGAGAGTTGCATGTGCCTGTGGGTCAAGATCGACTATGAGCACACGGTTTCCCATCGCTGCAAGCGCAGCAGACAAGTTAACGGCAGTCGTAGTTTTGCCACAGCCCCCCTTTTGATTTGCCACTGCTATTGTTCTCATTTTTCGTATCTCGTCCTTTGCATATGGTATTTCATCATTCTTCTCATACCGGTTTCAATTTAATCGGTTAACTTAACTGTCCTGAGGTTTTCTAACAAGAACCAACAGTTTAATATCTACCCGATGGTTTGCACCACTGTCCCTTGAGCGACCTATTTTAAAGGTATCTATAAATACAATCGGCTGGTACCTTTCCAGCGCATTGAGAAATCCTGCAAAATGGTTGAAACTGCTTGAAAAGCTGACATCCATGCTATTTTCAAGGATATAACTATTGCCGGATTTCCCCAAACTATCAAACTCACCTACAGAACTGATACTGAACGAATCTACTTTATATTCATTGGCAACTCGACTTATATCAAATGTCAAATCAGCTGAGTCTTCGAAGTTGACAACAAATTTCCCCAAACCTGCTTGTAAACGTTTGATTTCCTCACTAAGCTGAACCTTGGTGTTTTCCTGTGCTATTTCCAGAACAGACTTATAGGTCTGCTTCTTCTCTATGAGTTTCTTTTCAACCTCTTTGCCCCTATTGCTCTGTGGCACCAGTACAAAAATATAGGTAACAACAAATAAAACGAAGCAAATCGGCCATACTAAAGCCATTGCAATAAAATATTTTCTTCGAATCGCTCTCATAAAAACACACTATATTAACGATTTAAAAATGCACTCTATCTCATAAGAAATAACCTCTTGATCCTGAAGCATTTCGACCTTCTGCGAAACTTTGATGTTCTCAAGTTTCGGCTCGAGCAAAGGAGAAAGACGAAGAAGGTCACGAAATTTCTTAACTTGTTCATCACAATTAGTATTTGGAAGTCCACAGACACTCATTTGCAATATGTTGACCGGAACAGAGACCTCAATCATCGCTTCAGGATTATCTTCTCTGGGAATCCTTTTTCTGACAGAGCGCTTTCCAATCTTCAGATCTGTCAAAACTATCGAATCAGGCATATTTTCGACAAGCGTTAACAAAATAGGCGACCATTGCACACACCTGCTAAGAGAATTTTTAACCTCCGACATACACTTATTTATTGCGTCTTTCTCCTTCACAAATTCCCTATAAAGTTCTGCGGCATCCGACAGTTTGTTTATCTTTGCATCATAATTTACTATTTCCTGCCTCTGAATAGACAAAATGATTTTTGTCTGAAGATGGTAGCCCAACATTACTAATGCGATAATAACAGGCACCGCAAAAATCATCGCGAAGACAGCCACATCTGCCGGTTTTACACGCTCGGGTACCCCCTTTCCCCCAAATAAATCCACCTCAAATGGTAATTTATTTTTTCTGTTTCTCTTCACTCTTCAGTCTCCAGCAGATTACCACATTGACCTCATAGCAAGACCAGTTGCTACCGCCATTGCAGGGCCTTTTTCACTCAGAATCTCTTTACACGCTTCGTCGGCATCGCTACGTATTCTGTCAAATGGATTCCATAAAACAGCGGCGGCCGGAAGTTGACTATCCAGCAATTCAACAAATCCTTTGACCAGAGAAAAACCGCCGCAAACAAATAGCTTTCCAACAAAAGATGTCTTTTCCTTGGCTGTGTAATAACGCAACGTCTCTGCAACATCAACAGACAACTTCCAACAGGCCCTGCTCAGACTTTCACTAAACTCCAATTGAGCTCGACTCTGTCCCGGTTCTCCAGGTGCATACAACATTTGCCTGACACTGTCTGTTGAAGCGTTATGTTCAGTCGCAATTTGCTCAATAATATTGTTACCTGCATATGGCAAATCACGAACAAAAGGTATAGCATCATCGCCAATCAGAACCAGATTTGTCATACTGCCGCCGATATTCAATATAGCAACCGTATAACCCGGCTCTGGTCCTTCGTACGCACTAAAACAATTCAAAAGGGCCAATCCATCAACATCCATTAAAACGCTGGTGACGGCGGCTTTAAAAGCAAGATGTTTCTTTGTGCTTACCACTTTATTCGTTGCCGCTACTAAAACACCGCCCATCTTCTCTTCATCTCGAAACTTCAACTGATAGTCAACAGCACCATCGGTAACATTGAAGGGACAAACCTGCTCAGCCTCAAGTCGGACCGCACCCTCGGCTTCTTCAATAGGCAATGATGGAAATTTAAAGCTGCGAACCGCTACCTCAGGACCACACACTCCGCAAACGGCTAATCGTCCCTGAATACCCGAAGACTCGAGACACCGGCGAATTGCATCTACGGTATTGGCTTCTCTCTTATCGTAACTGTCTGTAAAATCTCCAAACGCCTCATCATCAACATCATCGCCAACTTTGGAAGTTTCAGCGATATCAGCAATACCGGCAGCCGTAACAACAAAGCGGCCACTGTCTTTACGCATCTGGACTATCTTGACAGCCGACGAGCCAATGTCCAGACCCATGACCTGGTCTTGCTCAAGATTAAGCAATCGTCTCCAACCCAAGGTTAGTAAACCCTTTAAACCAAATATAATTAGCGTTTAGTTTTCTTACATACCCACTTTTTTTGCTATACTTACATACTTTGAACATACACTGGTGGGCAGTTTCTCATCGAATCTTTTATCGGCTTAAATTAGAAGATGTCTTACGATGTCTTGTGAAGAAATCAAACTTCGATGATTTCACTGGTGGGCGTTTGCAATTTCAATATCATCAGCCCTATAATTACTGCGGATTAAGCCTGCAAACCAAGATTTTAGATTTTCAGAGATTTTAATCAAATTCAAGTTAACACACCTACCTCCAAAATAAAAATATCAGAAAAGATTTTAAAAATCTTTTTTATTTTTATCGGCCACGGATACAACAAAATATCAGCCAACAAAAACCGTTTTTCTTCGGTTATTATCTAATATTGGCGCTGTTATAGGACATCCGACCAAAACAGTCTCTTTAACACTCATTCTTCCCACCAGCGTTTTACTTCAAAATAGGCCGTGTCGTCATCTATCCCAATCTGCGAAAGTGCCGTCGCATAGTAGAAAAAACCGCTCGAGTTCTTCATCTCGAGACTGTTTCCAACAAACCCACCGTACAAATCACCCTCATTGTGCAGCACAAGGTCTGCATTCTGAGCATAAATCGCCCCGTAAAAGTCACCCTTCGTCCTTATATCTATCGAATCACAGGTTTCTGTTCCATATACTCGCAGCTTTGTCGGATCCTGGTCAATGCTTGTAATGGAAGAAGCATTCTTCGCTATCAGACTGCCGTCAATATATAGTTTCAAGGATGAATCTTCCGTTATTATAAGCTCACATCCCGAATCAATCAGAAAATCACCTGTAACATAGAGCGTTACATCTCCATCTATCTCAAGGACACCCGGATCACTTGCAGCTGATAGACGAATATTTCCATATCTGCCGCTTTCATTTATAGTTACAGTTTCACTTTTTACACGAAAATTGTTATCAATCAGTGGCAAATCCGGTGGATACACAGGCGGGAAATAAATCGGCTCATCCGCAGCATAGCAGTCACCCGTTATCACCGCTCCTCCGAAGGCCGAGATAACCTCGCAAGGGTCACCACCCGGCCCCACAACCACATCACCGGGAATAACAACACCACTCTTGAGCGTTATCGCGCCAGATGCAGTACTGTTTGTCTGAATTACAAGTTCATCTCCGGCCGGAAAGGTGCCAAAACCGGCAGAGTTCTTTGCATCAATTGTCTCCTTGACTCCAATACCAAAAAATGCGGTCCTTATTTCAAGTTTGCCATATACAATTTTCTCGGCAGCGCCTGAACAGCCAATCGATGTAATCAAAAATCCATTTACAGGCTCGCCATTAACATCATAAGTGTAAGTTTCGGAGCAATTCGGCAAACTAACACCGCTCGCTTGTGGAAGGTCATTATTATCCCAGAAGCCCCCCTGGTCTAACTTTGTTCTCATACCTCGCAACGCTTGTAGAAAACCCGAATCCGCCGCGGTACGAGCCGCTATCTGAGATGTAGCTCGTATCGATTGTATCCGCGCGCTCAAACCTAAACGCAGCAAAGCAAAACCAATAAGAAACAAAAGAATTATCACCGCCAACGAAATAGAAAGCGCAACCCCGATTTGCCTGCCCAACTTTTTGTCTTTAACTTTTTTCAACATCATTTCACCCTTCTCCTTTTCGTACGTTCCTGTTCTGAAACCATAGGCACTCTGTGCTATATATTAGTTATTATGCCTGACTGCACTGGACGTTATCGTCATCTGCTCTCTGCCGTTATCAAGCTTCAAAACCATCCGAACATCCGTATCTTCTATATCTGCATCAAAATTTACCGAATAAACATCGCGAGCGAGTATTTCCGGGTTTGAAATCTGATATGGAACCAATGTACCAGAGGAACTCGTCCATATCCTATATTTAACATATAGATTATCACCCTCACGATAAAACGTCGCATCCCGGTCAAGCGTATCAGAATCCAAATTGTGGTAGTAATACAACGTAAGCTCCTGACCGTCATTGGCTAAATCATACCGCCTTATACTCGACTTCCGCGCAACCGATTCAAACGTCCTTCGAGCTACATACGCATCAGTTACTACTTCACTGTGCACTCGTCTATACATATGATGCCAGCCCCTCTGATTATCAACCAGAACAAATCCAACACTCAGCACAACAATCATTGATATAAGTATTGTCACCATCAACTCGGTTATCGTAAATGCCCGTTTTTTCTTACTCGGACCGGCTTTCATAACTCACCTCCGTCCAAAAAAACCATTTTAATTGCCACAATAAGTACTCAATTTTGCGCTCTGGCCGGCTTGTGTATTATCCTCACGGTCATGCGGACACAAAACGCTCACATTCAGTATCCGCGGCTCGACATCCGTTGCATCGTCCTTATACGCCAAAGTTGCAAAGTAATCCTCTCCACCCGAAACAATCCTGTACATGCCAACCTCAGTAAACTCCTCTGGTACCTCCAGACCATCATCAGAACTCGAAATCTCCAGCTCATAGCCATACTGACTAAAAGGGTCATAGTCCCCATCTCCTCCGGTTCCCTTCCAACTCTCAATAAGCGCTGATGCTATCCTTGCCGCACTTATCTTCTCATCCGCCTTGGCGGCATCCATCGCACAAAAACTGCGGAAACCAATCGCCCCTATAACAGCGAACATAATGACAACCATCGCCAGCATTACTTCAACAAGTGATAGTCCAGAAATGCATTTATTCTTTTGTGCCTTCATATCTCCCTTCTCCAACTAAATTTCTAAGCACGAGCCCGCGTTCGCGCCATAATATCATAGATTATAAATATCTTTATTACTCTATCAATGTTTTATTCTAAAATGGTTCAAGTATTAATCCCTGGTTGTTTAAAATACTTAGTATTCCGCTCGATAATCATGCCAGCCGGAAGGGGCCGGAATATACTTGCCACGCAGCCAGAAATCGCCCGGCAGAATACCCTCCATTACTCTCTCATCAAAATAGTAATGTTTAATATAACCATCCCCCGGTGAATAATACGAGGGTACAAGCCCAACAACACCTCTCATCGCCTCGACGATAATACCGCGTACAACCAAATCGTCCTGCATACCCGAGTATTCTTTTCTGCCGGTCAGGCCACTGCTGCTTCTATAGACATTCTCGGCGCCCCATCCACCGCCGCCGACCGTTATGAACGCCTCCACTACCATCGGGTCCGGCAGACGCCTTTTCCTGGAGTCCCAGGGCTCGTAAGGGTCGGGTCGGCCTATAGGTACATATTTATGACCATAAGGTTCGCTCACCGTAACCTTTGTACTCATACCCGGGTCAACAACCTTGACTACGCCCTGGACTATCAAACCTATCACATTGGGATTATCTTCCGACGGCATTCCATCTGCATCATGCGCACCATAAGCCGTTAACGAATCAGCAATCCATATATTACCCGTTGCTACAACAGTAATCTGGCCTTTTACTTCATCCTGTGAAGGCAAATTTGGGTCAGCACTGCCGATTACAACATTGCCATTGACAAAGATTTGTCCACCGGGTCTTGACTCGACACCACCAATCGACTGCGTAACATAAGTTTCTTCGATGTTACAAATAATTCTGTAGTCGATGGTGGGGTCACCAGGGTCATAAGGTCTGAGGTGATAGGCATAAATAGGATATTTTTCAAATACTTTTCCGTCGCTGTCTGGTTTGATTTTATAATCGAATGATGGATTATAGTCTTCACGATGGCCGCGAACCGTACAATCATCCGTTATGCGAACCTTACCGACACCACCCTGGACAAAAAACTCAAGGTGAACAGCATCCTGATGATTTGAAACACCAGCGGTGCCATTCGGTGTGAACCTGTATTCTTCTTTGGTCGAATCTCTGAAGCGTTCTATCTTGCTCGCTACGCTGGCTTCATCCACTATTCTACTGTCCGGCTGGTCAAAATAAATCCCTCCTTCAAACAGTGCCATAATAGAGGGAGGATATTTACCTCCCTTTGACTCGCCCATAGTAACTTCTCTCAAAAAACTTGGACTTCCAATTATATAAATATCCCTGTTATCAGGACTGTCGTGAAGATTATTAATGTGCAACGGCATATCAATTATCTCACCATCTGCAAAATTTACCTCCTGAGTGGAGTAAGGCCCGTCTGGTATTCTGCACATCCCCATATCCCAGCCGCTCAGCCCTTGGATTGCGAATACCTCTACAGTTCTATTAAAAACTCCACTATGGCCGTTTGATACAATCTTGTATACAGGGCGATGGCCGACAAATGTGTAAAGCGACACCGAATAATCGCAATAACTGTCGGGGAAATTTATCGTGCCGTTTGAACCAGATGCATCATTATACAGTGAGGTCAGCATATCCATTTGCTGACTCATCCAGAAAACTGCCTTTTCATAACCGGCTTCAGCAGCAAGCATCGAAACCGCTTCATTTTTTATCGCGATTGCACGATGCCTAACACCAAAAGCAATCGTCAACAGCCCCAAGCCTACCGTAGCCAGGATAACAAGGGAAACAATAAGCAGAACAAGCACTGAACTACGTTTTGATTTTCGCACAGAACTCATAATTTTCTCCACCTTTCCTGTTTTATAATTCATTTTACGCTTCTTTACATATATACACTCTTCATCCCTGCTCCTGCCGCAGGGGCAGGGCTCGTTCTACCTCGGCCACTGATTGCGAAGTAATGTCGAGGTCAGAACTTTTATAGTCTCTCCGTCATTAGGGTCAGTCAAAGTAATATTAATCCTGATACATCCATTCCTGGTCTGGCCTATGACTGTTGTACTAAAGGCGCCGATTTGTGGGTCGGTAGTAACATTTTCTGCCAATACCTCTGTCCTGGTTGGTGTTCTTTTAGAACCGCCACCATCTGGTACGCCTCCGGGCGGATACGGACCATAGTCAACCATTAACTCGTCATTATCAAGATAAAACAACACATAAGCTGTGCCGGTGCACGAGGGCTCCAGCAGCTCCTCATTCTCCTCATCAATTTCCTCATTAAACTCCGGATTACATATGATTTCAGAGTCCCACAGTCTGAATTCCACCGCATCACCGGAAATCACCTCTTCTTCGGATGTCTCCGGCTCAACCGGCGTAAAAATGTTACCCTCAATCTCATATATTTCAAAAGCAAGGCGGTTCGCCCTTCTACCAACGCTTCCAAATCTTATCATAACTAGTTGGGCATCTTGTTTCACTTTCTTCTGAGAGGAGTTAAGGGTTTCATTCCAGGCTCGCTGGCCACCAACGAGTAAAATGCCAACACACAATACAAGAATCGTTGAGATGAGCATAGTAGTACATAACTCAACTAATCCAATACCGGAACGGAATTTGTTTTTCGTAGTTTTCATATCGTATCAACCTAAAAAACGTTTTCTTCTTATTCCGACAGGATTTAAAGGATATTTTATTAAATCTCGTTGTTAATCCTGTTATCCTGTCAATAAATATTAAAAATTACCTTGTCAATTCCCGTTATCCTATCTACCTCAGAGCACTTTTATGTAGACCCATCTATTCTGGCGTATGTCGTCATAATCAAAGGCGAGGGGCTTAGTTGATACTGAACAATAACGTTTAGCCGCCTGAGAATTACTCCCGTATCCGTATCAACCTCAACATCAGCCCACTTCAACACAATCTCCATCGATATGCTATCAACAGCGATATAAAATACATTGTTTTTCAGCACAGTGCCCTCCACAGTAACTTTCTCAAGAGCTTCGGAATCCTCTGCCGAGGTAAAACCCAAACTGAGGTCTGTGGGGTCATAGTCTGTTGAGCCACCAGTACTCTTCCAATCTTCCAAAAGTAACTGAGCGATGCGTGTAGCAGTAATTTGAGCATTCGCTATTCGGGCGTGTCTGGCTGCATGGTATCGATATCCCATAGCTCCCATGGCCAATACAATGAGTATGACCATAGTCACCGTTACCTCAACCAACGACAGACCAGAAAAAGCTTTAAACCTTCGCACTTTCATATCTCCCATCTCCTTTCAATTTTAACAATCTTAGCACAACCCTCCATCCATAACACTATACTTACCGTTTATCCATCTCTGTACTATTCCCACCAATGCTTTGTCCTAAAACGAGACGCCATATCATCATCAATATCAACAATCGCAAGAGCCGTAACATAATGATAAATCGTCGATGTATTATCCATGGTCAGACTCCGGCCAACAAATGAACCATATAAATCTCCGGTATTCTCTAAACGCAAATCAGCGTTACGAGCATAAACCGCACCATAAAAATCACATGTGTTCTCCAAAACTATAGAATCACACGTATCGGTACCACAAATTATTAGTTTCGTTGCATCCTTGACTGTCGTATTTATCTCAGCATCATCCCTTAACTCAAGTCTTCCGCCCACATACATAATCACAGATGTATCCTCTGCTACAAGCAATTTACCAGCACCCCAAAGCTGTACGTTGCCGGTAACGTAAATCTTTATCGTGGGCTTGGGCTCACCGACTCCTCCGTCGTTTTCAATCCTTACTGTTCCTGAATCTCCTATCATAAGGTCACTGTATTGGCCATCACTATTGATTGTAACAACTTCACTGCCTCCAATACTAATTGTACCCTTGTCAGGCAAACCTGATGGTGGAACTACCTGTGGAAACACAAGTTCACCAAGTGCGGCATACATCTGACCGGTTATCATCGAATCATCTCTCAAAATAATAACCGTATCACGGTCACCGTCAGGCCCAATAACGACATCCCCAGGTATAACAACACCATTCTCCAGCGTTACAGCTCCAAAGTCGACACTGTTTGTTCGCAGGACAAACTCCTCGCCGGGTGGGTCCGTAACAAAACCGCCAGTTCCACAATGAATATTGCCGCTGACCGTAATACCCGACCACACAGACCTGACTTCAAGAACACCATGAACCTCTTTTTGGGAAATTCCGCTTCTGCCCTTTGACGCAACCTGGAAACCACTACTCGCATTGCCTGTGATTTCGTAACAATAAGAAGCGTCGGCCAAATTCGTATCTGAGGATTCATACGGGAGCCAAGCGTTGTCCCACGGCTCGTTGTTCTGTCTTTTCTGCTTCAACTTTGCGCTCATTAGATGAACAGCATCCAAAAGTCCCGCGTCCGCCGCAGTGCGGGCCGATATCGCCGTTGCTGTGCTTACTGCTTGCTTGCGGGCGCCTGAGCCCAAAGCCAAAAGACCAATGCCAATAATTAGCAAAAGCACCACCATCCCAAGAACAAGCAACATAACAAAACCAGCACTTTTCCTTTTCGACTGTCTATTTGACATCTTACATCTCTCACTAAATCCGAATTCGCCACGGGTTAACCTGTGGCATTAAAATCCGAACCCCGTATTTATCCTTTTGGCACTCGTACCCAAACTTACACGAGTGCAGGCACTTCTCAACTATTGTGAATATGCGCCGAAGTTGTTACCGTCAAGGCCTGGCGACCATCATCAAGTTTCAATATCATATGTAACGACGTTCCAACAACAGAGAACTTCACAGACTGAACATTGCGAGCAAGAGTTATTGTGCTCGTCATACCCGGCTTTGGAGTTCCGCTGATGGTCTTAGGTCCATATTCAACCAATAGCTTGTCGCCTACTGTATGGAAACAAGCGTATCTGTCAGGCTTCAGAGAGGCAGTACTCCTGTAGTAATAAACACGTGCAGATTCGCCGTTGTCGCCAATATCAACCTTTCTTGTACTCGACCTGCGAACAACAGAATCAAAGGCTCTGCGTGCTACATAGGCGTCAATTACCACGTCGCTGTAAACATGATTATACATCCTGTTCCAGCCATTTTGGCTGTCAACAAGGATGATACCTGTTCCAAACACCGCGATAGAGGCCACCGCCACGGTCACCATCAACTCTGTTATGGTAAAGGCCGTTAGAAATCCTTTTACGCTCCAACAAATCTTTTTGCCCGACTGTCCAACCCCCCTACGGATTGTAAGGTTCTTTTCTGACATAGCTAAGCACTCCTCCTTATCTTTAGTCAGATGCGTAGGTTGACAGTTTGTATGATTTCGTTACTTCTGAGCCGGAACCACTGTCCTGAAACGCAACATAAACATTTAGAGCTCTCAGGCCGTTGGCATCACCATTCCAACCAAGCATGCTATGGTAGTCAACCGACCCTACATCAATTTTGTAATGTCCTAAGTATCCAGACTCCGCCGGAATTTTAGGACCTTCATCTACGGCCTCAATGTCCAACTCCTGTCCAAAGTAGCCGACTGGGTCATAAGTCTCTGTGGCTTTAACTCCTCGCCAGCCCTCGCACAACAGCAAAGCAAGTCGAGCTGCTGTGACCTGCTGTTCAGCTTTGCGGACATCCAGCGTAGCGTAATATCTGTAAGCCGAGGCACCGAGAACCGCCACGCTAAGAACAAGAATAGCACACATCACCTCGATGAGAGTAAGCCCACAAGGGCTTTTTGCTCGCTCACACCCGCGGTTACGCAAGTGCAGGCATTTGGCAGCGCTTGACGCCTCCACCGTAATTCTGCTCGCGCCTAAAGCAGATTCAACTCGTTTAATAGCCATACCCTTTCCTCCATCTGATAAACAATCACAGCATCTTAAAAAACAAGCTGCCGGTCACTCGCACCCGCGGTTACGCGAGCGCAGGTACCGTAAAACGACCCGATTCTCATACGACAATCAGAATCCACCAGATTTCCTCCCCTTCACTTTACAAAGAGCTACGGCTTTTTTACATTGAATAACAGTTATCTGTATGAACTTTTGAAAGCCCAAAAGGTGCAACTTCATTATTGACAACAAAGATAAAAGGGGGCCTCGAAGGCCCCCTCCATCCTTCGCCTTTAAATCTTAGGGTGTCCATTTGCCGGTGTGGTCAAGGGTAACAGTCGTCGGAGATTTGATGCTAGCCGGCGCAGTACCGGTAATTGTAAATGTCAGTGGCGGAGCTCCAGAAGTGGTATAAGTGGAGGTCCAGGTAAAGCTACTATCAGAAAAATACGTGCCGCTGAAATCACCGGTCGAGAAACCTAACCTCTCTACGTCAGCTGCGACGCTACCACTACCAGCAGCATAAGTACCTGTTTCAGCTTTCTCGGCAGCATAGGCACGTAAAGCGGTACCTATGGTACCCATAATCGCCTTGCCTTCCGACCACTTGGCTGAATCAATTCGGCCGCGCATAATTGGAATAGCCACAGCCGCAAGGATCGCCACAATCATAATCACCACCATTAATTCAATCAGTGTGAAACCTTTTCTACTTACCATTATTAAGTTCTCCTACAAAAAAAATGTTAATAATTTAACTTCTATTCCTACGTCTAACACAATTCCTTATTTCTTCCGCAACCCCTACTTTCACGCAAGTGTTTAGTTTCATATGTTTCCTGTTTTTACGCAATTCCCTGCCAAATGCACCCCCTCCTTATATATCCTATTTTTTAATTGCTTTCTCAAATCACGACTCCTTCCTATACACACTTGCTATCTGTTTATTACAATCGAACCTATTCAAAGCTGACTTTACCTGCGTTTATTCATTGTCAACTTTTTTTCGCCTGTTTATAAATAAGACTTTTTCAAAACTACGGTATTCACTTTTCAATAGCCCTTAATGGGGCACGTTCTGGGACATAGTGAAGATTGGCAGATAGAGCGCAAGCACTATAACCAATACAATTATACCAACCGTTACAATCATTGTTGGTTCAAGCAGTGCCATCAACGTAGTTATTGTAGAATCTACCTTCCTCTCATAGTAATCAGCCGTTCTGTCCAGCACTGTTGGCAGTGAGCCGCTTTCTTCACCGACCTGGATCATCTTCACAAGCATATTGGGAAAAACTCCCGAAGCCGCCATACCCAATGAAACGTTGGAGCCCTCGGTGATAAGCTCCCGAGCCTTGACTACTGCGTTCTTCAGAATATCATTACTCGTCATCTCAGCAAGAATATCAAAAACCTCAAGAACAGAAACACCGGCTGATATCAACGTAGACATCGTCCGGCAAAACATCACTATAAAGGCCTGCTTGAATAATTTGCCGAGCATAGGAAATCCCAGCGCAATTTTACAAAATGTGTAATGACCCTTTTTACTCCTCGTGTATATCAGAATACCCAAAACAATCAAAAGTAAGACAGAACCAATAATATAGACAATATTAAAACGCAAAATATCGTAAAAATGCATAAATCCACGAGTAAAGGCAGGAAGCTGCCCGCCCATTTGGTTAAAAATAACCCGGAATCGAGGAATAATAAAAGTCATTATGAATATGACAATCAACACTACAAAAGTAAACACAAAGGCCGGATAGGCCGTTGCGCCCTTGACTTTTTTTACCAATTTATCGCGATTATCGAAGTACATAGCAAGCCTACGCAAAGACTCTGGCAGATTTCCACCAGTTTCACCGGCTAAAATAAGAGCACAAGCCAACTTGTTGAAAACCCTCGGATACTCCGCAAGACACTCCGAAAACGGCACGCCTGTCTCCATCTTGTCCAGGACCTCACGCAATATCTCTTGAAGACGCGCATTATCTATGTCTTCGGAGATGGTATCTATAGCTGATGTAATAGGAATTCCACCCTCTACCATCGTTGTCAACTGCCAACAGAGAGCCGCCAAGTCTGGCGATCTGACGCTGCTGTGGCGACGCATTCGGCGTTTCTTCCTTATTTGTCCGGATATTTCGTCGATAGAAATTGGAGTAAAACCTCGTTCCCGAAGCCAGCTAAGAACATCATTCGAGGAAACCGCCTGTCTCAGGCCTTCCTTACGCCCCCCCGAAAAATCTCTGGCAATGTACTGAAAAGTTTTCATTAAGTGAGCTCTCTAAGGGATTACATCAACAATATATAATCCTTTATAAACATTAATTTTATGTAAAACGATAGAATCAATTGTAATTTCGGCTTGTGCCTTTTCAGCCAGCCAATTGACCATATCGTAATTTCCCATTTTCAATCCTACAGTTACCATCGGTGCCTAAAAACCTTCGCTTTAACAACGAATTTAGTAAAAAACTTTTAAAATCAGCTCAAGCCCTTACATCCTCTGCAAACACTACACTAAGAACCTCTTCAGCAGTGGTTAAGCCCTGCAGCATCTTACTTACACCGCTCTCAAGCAATCCTCCATATCCTTTTTGGCGGGCATGCGCTCTTATTGCCGACTCGCTGACACCCGCAATTAACATCTCCCGAATTTCATTGTCCATAACCAGAAACTCAAATACTGGCAATCTGCCTAAATAACCTGTTCCTGAACACTTTTTACAGCCTTTACCGTGGTAAAAGACGGAGTTCTGGATTCGCTCGGGAGTAATCTTCAGCCGTTTAAGCACACCCTCATTGAGCTCTACAGGTTCCTTGCAGCGGTCACAGATTCTTCGCACAAGCCGCTGGGCCACAATCAGATTCAGAGTCGAGGCCAGCAAATACGGCTCAACGCCCATATACACCATCCTGCTTATTGCGCTAGGTGCATCGTTTGTATGGAAGGTGCTCAAAACCAGATGGCCCGTCAAAGACGCTTTTATCGCAATATCAATCGTTTCTTTGTCTCTAATTTCACCTATGAGAATAATGTCAGGATCCTGCCTCAGAATGGCCCGCAGGCTCAATGCGAAGTCAAGTTCAATCTCCGGCTTGACCTGAATCTGATTTATCCCACCAAGCCGATATTCCACAGGGTCCTCAACCGTTGTAATATTTTTCCTCGGGTCCTTGAGATAGTTCAGTGCCGAGTATAATGTGGTACTCTTCCCACTGCCGGTCGGGCCGGTCACAACTATGATGCCGTGCGGCTGCTTCACTATCGTCTCAAACTCTTCAAGTAGTTCCGGCTCAAAGCCAAGTTGGTCAAGGACGTGATTTACTCCATGCGGGTCAAGAATTCGCATCACTACCTTTTCGCCGTATATCGTCGGAATCACCGACACTCGAACATCGATATCTCTGCCTGACGCCTTCATCTTGAATCGACCATCCTGCGGCAGTCTTCGCTCAGCTATATCCATCTCGGACAGAATCTTGATTCTCGC
>CAZUTR010000011.1:0-19701 GCA_964623545.1 uncultured Pirellulales bacterium
CGGATTGAAGCCGAAGATTATGATGCCGGCGGTGAAAGCGTTGCGTATCATGATACCAATAGCGGCAATACCGGAGGTGCCTATCGTTCGGATGATGTGGATATAGAATGGTGTAGTGAAGGCGGCTACAATGTCGGCTGGATTGAAGAAGGTGAATGGCTGGAGTACACGGTCGATGTTGAGTCAACTGGTATCTATGAAATCGAGGTACGTGTGGCATCGGCCAGTGCCGGCGGGGATTTCCACATCGAATTTGACAAAACGGACGTCACAGGGGTGCTGAATTTTGCGCCTACAGGTGGTGCGCAGAACTGGATAAGTGTATATGCCAACCATGTATTTTTCAAAGACGGTCAGCGTGTTATGCGGCTTTCAATGGATTCGAGCGGCTGGAATATAAACTGGATTAATTTCACGAAGCTCGGTTGGGGGTCCGGCACAATCCTTCGTGAGTGGTGGGATGACATCTCGGGAACGTCGGTCAGCAATTTGACCTCGAATGCCAACTATCCCGACAATCCAAGCGGAAGTGAACAGCTTTTGTCTCTGGAAGGACCGGTGGACTGGTCGAATATTTACGGCACGCGCATTCGTGGGTATGTGCATCCAATTTCCAGCGGTGATTACATATTCTGGCTCGCGAGCGATGATAACGGCGAGCTGTGGTTGAGTACGGACTCCAATCCGGCTAACGCAACTATAATTTCAAATGTCCCCGACTGGACAAACTCGCGCCAGTGGGACAAATACCCAGAGCAGCAGTCGTCATCGATTTCGCTAATTGCCGGTCAGAAGTACTATATCGAGGTATTGCATAAAGAGAATTGGGGTGGTGACAATATCGCCGTAGCCTGGGAAGGACCGGGCCTGAGTCAACAGGTCATAGATGGTATGTATCTGTCACCATGGCGCGGGAACGAATGGACATACGGTGATTTCACAGGTGATAATTTTATAGATGCGCATGACCTGTTTGAATTTTGCGAAATCTGGCTGGATGAGGATTGCAGTTTTCCAGGGCCAGATATGGATGGCGATTGTATAATCGACTTATATGAATATTCTTTAATGGCTCGCAATTGGCTCAAAGAAATTGAATAAGCCGCTCATCCCGAGGTTTTAAGCTTAAACACGATTGCTAGGTCATCAATTTTTTTCGCGGGCGTATTGATAACAAGACCTGTATCTGTTCGTTCCCATTTGATTTTGCTTCTTGTGCCGAGCATTGATACATCTGTAACCTTTATTTGTTCGGCTTTATTGCCTTTGCCGAACATTGTCATCACAACCTGCTTATTTTCACCCGGCCAACCGAGAACAATCGCATATACTGTTTCGCCCTTGCGAGTGTAGCGTATGTCCTGCGAACCATAGGGACGTTTCATTCTGACGAAATGCCCGCCTTTTTCCATCTCCGTAGGACCCTCACCGTAATCAACGAATGGACGCGTCCTGTAGATGGCTTCGCCGTATTTTCTCAACCATTTCCCCATTTCCAGCAGAACCTGCTTCTGATTATCCGGGATAGTGCCATCAGCCCTGGGGGAAATATTGAGGATTAACTGGCCGTTCTTGCTGATAATGTCAATCATCGTGCGCAACACCACCGAAGTTTTCTTTATCCGCAGCCGCTCAGTATAGCACCAGCTTCCCCAACTAAGCGTATCATCGGTCAGCCAGACATAATCGGTCAGTCGGTCTGCTCGGCCCTTTTCGAAATCTTCCACTCCAACTTCGCTCGGCAAATCTTGCTGCTTAAATGTTACTATAACATCTTTGCCCCACTCGTCGGCCTTGTTGAAATAGTATGCGAGGTACTCTATCTTGTATTTGTCTGGTATTTCATCCAGCCAGGAGTCAAAGTACATTATGTCCGGCTGATATTTGTCAACAACTTCGATGAGTTTGCCTTTCCACATTTCTAAAAACTTCTCGCGCGGCATATAGCCATAAAGGATTGCGTTAGTGGGGTCTTCAAGCAAAGAGGGGAAGTCCTTTTTAACGAATTCGTAGTGGCCAGTCCAATCTTTCTTTCCATCTTTTTCAATCTCGTACAGGTTGTTGCGCGCGTGATGAAAAGTGGTGACGAATCGCATACCTTGTTTGCGGATAGCTTTGGAAAGTTCTTCTGCGATATCTCGTTTTGGTCCTTTGTCAGAAGCATTCCAGGGGGTCAGCTCGCTGTCCCACATTGAAAAGCCGTCGTGGTGCTCAGCTACCAGGCCTGCAAACTGAGCCCCGGCTCTTTTGAAAAGCTTTGCCCATTTGTCGGCATTGAACTTCTCGGCTTTGAACATTGGTACAAAGTTGTGGTAACCAAACTCTATTGGTTCGCCGTATTTCTGCATATGATGTCTGTACTCCTTGCTGCTTTTGGCGTACATATTGCGAGGATACCATTCGTTGGCAAAGGCCGGAACACAGTAAACTCCCCAATGAAAGTAAATACCGAATTTTGCATCACGGAACCAGTCAGGCGCAGGATTGTGTTTCTTGAGCGATTCCCAGTCAGCCGAATAAGCAGGTTTATCACTGATAGTTGTCACTTGGCTTACTTGTGTACCGCAGCCGCCCAACAGCACAATTAAAAGCGTAATACAAATAATACTTTTACTTACCTTCTTCACTTCAGTACCCCCTAATAATAATTGGTACTGCAATCTCTTACTTGCTTTCTTACATCATTGACCGTTGACAAAACCTGCGAGTGCATAAACCAGAGCCGAGTTCCAGTTGATGGCAATTTCGTTTGTTTGAGGGGACTCCTGAATGTCCTGCCAGTCAGTTGCAGAATGCCCACCCCCGACAAGATAACCCGGCCACGGCTCTTTTATTTTGTCGGCACCGGAGCGTCTGTCGTGCGGATTCATAGGTGGCCTGTGTCCCAAGCCGGTGACATAGGAACGGCCGTAGAAGTTTCTTCCAAATAAATGGCCTATAGCGTCCAGAGCAGTATTAACATAATCCGGGTTTGGTGATACCTTGTTAGCCACCTGTAAGGTTAAAACCTCTCTCGCGACAGTACCGTTACAGCCCCATTTGTACTCGCCACCCAGGCATCTGCCGTAAATATCCTTCTTCGCTTTGGCAACGAGGATATTCGCAGTTGTAAGTAAATCCCGCTTAATGTCCTCCACGATTGAGTTTCTTTTTCCCGGTCTTTCGGATAATAGATATGTGAGCATCGCCAGGTTTTTTACATTGCCCCAATCCCAGTATAAGCTTATCTTGTCGTCATAGCGTCTGGCCCCCCATTCAAAATCTCTCAGGTAATTGGGCTCGCCTGTGGTCTGCCACATCTCAGCGGCCGCCCATAGTCTGTCATCATCATCATGTGTTGGATAATGGCCTGTTCTAAAGGGTCGGCGTTCACCCCATTTGTTTTCACGGTTTTTCCTTAGAAACTCATAACTGTTTTTCGCCGCATCCAGACAGGTTTGTGCGTAGTCGCGGTCGTACGGCTCGAAATACCTCGCCGCCATAGCCAGCATTGCGACGAAATCAGCCGTTGCTGCTGAGCTCCATTCGGTAAAGTATCTTTTTTCTTTTTCTTCTTCCGGCATAATGAAACCACAAAACTTCAAAGCACTGATTTTATGTGAAACCTTTCCCGAGCCATTCGGGTATTGCATCTTCAAAAGCCAGTCAATCTCCCATTTCATCTCTTTCAGGAAGTCCGGATAGCCCGGTGCCGTATCTGGAATGTCGAGTGAAATACTTTTGAGCTTATCCTGGTAATGGTCCCAGGCCAAAAACATGACTCCGACGGTGATACCTGCATTAACGATGTATTTGTTGTAGTCACCGGCATCATGCCAGCCGCCCGTACCGTCTCTTATGGTGTTGGGTTCGTTAATATCATGGAGGTAGCCCTGCCAGCCATCATCGGTATGGCAGGGGCCATGCGAATAAACAATACCTTTGTGCTTACCCTTTACCGCGGTGCCGCAGCGCCAGAGATAAAAGCCCCTCATAACGGTGTAATATGCGAAATTGCAAACCTTATCACCAATTTCAAAATCAAAAGAGCGCCCCACACCCGGAACATCCAGATAGTATTTACCCTTTTCGTCCAGCTCGGAAAAATCAGCTATCCAAACTGTTTGGTTAACATCTTTTTGGCTGAAAGGCCCGGTTACTTTGCCTGAATAAACCTTCTTTCCATTTGCAGATTTTCTCACAATAAATTTAGAACACTTGGCAATGATGGTAGCTTTTTTCTGCAACCCGGGGACAAAGCCGAGGGAATTTAGTCGAATATCTGAATCTCCAGAAAATGCAGTACTAAAAATGACCATTAAAAAAAATGATATAGCTATCAAGCGTGCCTTCATAGTTTGACTTTCAATTCCCGATTTTCAAAATGAAATTTATCGACTATATATGGTTGTAAACTTCCCAACCCATGTAATTATCCAGGGCCTCAGCAATTGCATCGGCTTTTTGCGATAGATTTACCGCTACGTGATGTTCGAAACCGGCCGCGCAAATGTATTGCATCAGTATCTGCAAATTCGGTATCTTCATCACACCATAGCCGCCGAAGGTATCGAGCTTGTCGTTCGTAAACTCTCCTTCACCCACATAAGCGCTTATCAGCCCGGCGGCGTCATCAGTAGTGGTTCTGCAGAAAGTGGTTTTGCCGGCGGCTATTCTGCCGACTGTTGTGCCGTAAGTGTTCTCCTTGCCTACGGAGCCGGCGATTATTTCCTGATAGTCCATCTTTGCGGTTTTGAAAAATGACTTCGGCAGATTGCTGCAGTGGAATAGAACGCACTTGTCTGGGTCATCATCGTAGTTATTGTTCCAGTCCAAAAGAGCGCTGGGTTTACCGGAGGCCAGTTGAAGAATGTACATACCCAATACACCTGTAATATCGACTTCGCAGCCGCTCGGCAGAAGCGATTCGCTCATCATACTCATAAGCGTACAAGGCACTATCCCGAAGTATTCCTGAAGACTCGTCCAGCACTGAATGGCCGTACCATCAAGCTGCATATCCCTAATCCACTGGTCCACTACGTAACCGAACTTGGCCATCTGCAAAAGCTTGTCATCAGGAATGGATTTAGTAGGGATGTATTTTTTGATTGCATTTAATTTATTCCTTACCGCTCTGTCATTATCAGAAAGCAATGCTACCTGACCGAGTATCTCAGATAAATCGATTGTTTCCACGCTGATACCTGATAGCTCGAGCAGTTTCTCGCTATAGCGAACTGTATTAAAAGCGCCTGTTCGTGCTCCGATAGCACCGAAGCGGGTATTCTTTAGCCCTTTGACAACACTGCACACTGAGGCGAAATCATCCAGCTCTTGTTTGAATTCAGCTGATTTTAGTTTAACAGTATGTGATTCGGTAAGTGTGTATGGTATGCCGGCCTGTCTGAGGTTGTTGCATACACTAATTTTACCGCAGAAAGAGTCACGCCGGTGTACCACGTTCATTTTTTTACTCTCGTCCGGCTCGGCTTGTATCAAAATCGGAACATTAAGGCCGCTACGCTTGATGGTCTCGGCCACGCCTTTTTCGTCACCAAAATTAGGTAACGTGACAATTATGCCGTCAATCTTTTGGGCATTTTTCGAAAAAAGGGCAGCGCACTTTTTCGCGTCTTCAAATGTCTCAACGGCTCCGTACTTAGTATCCTTCATCGAAAGAGCTACAGAGTCGTAGCTGTTTTTCTTCAATACGTCCAGAATGTTTTTGCGACCTTCCTTGGCCAGGACATCCGGGAAAAATCCGCGGTTACCGATTATTACTCCAAATGCAACCTTTGACATTTTCATTCTCCTTTATTTTTGGCCGTAATAGGCATTGTCACCGTGTTTACGCAAATAGTGTTTATCCAGAAGAGCTCTGGAAATCTGAGATTGCTGCGGATTTATCATTATTGTGCCCAATGCCATCATTGCCACCCGCTCCAGAACAACCGCAGCTTCAACAGCATCGGCGGCACTTTTACCCCAAGTAAAGGGCCCATGGTCTGCAACAAGCACTGCGGGCATCTCCATCGGGTCTATGCCGGTTAAACACTCGATAATAGCTTTACCTGTGTTCAGTTCATAATCGGTTTCGATTTCCTGCTTTGACATTGTTTCAGTCACAGGAATAGGGCCATGGAAATAATCAGCGGCTGTTGTGCCAAAACATGGAATATCTCGGCAGGCCTGCGCCCAAATAGTAGCGTATTGCGAATGGGTATGGCATATACCGCCGATAGCTTTGAAATGTCTGTACAACTCAAGATGGGTCGGTGTATCGGAAGATGGATTAAGGTCGCCTTCGATTTTTTTGCCTTCAATGTCAAGAACGATAATCTTCTCCGGCGTTAGCTCTTCATAAGAAACTCCGCTCGGCTTTATTGCCACTACATCGGTCTTACGGTCAATGCCGCTGACATTGCCCCAACTGTAAATTACGAGTTTTTGTTTTTTGAGTTCTATATTTGCACTGCAAACCGCTTCTTTTAGTTCTTCATACATAGCAAGCTCTTTGATAATTAACGTTGTCCTTTATTCCCAAAAGCTCTTTTAAGACCCATACTGAATTTGTGCCCTAATATAGGCCAATGGTGCAAAGCATTAAATTACAGCCTATGCGAAAACGCCGTCAGCAAATACGGAAATATTATTTTAACCAGAAGGTGAAATACAGATACAAACCAAGCACCAAGCCTAAAACCACAACGGTCATCAGCACTTCTATAACGCCCCAGCTTTCGCGGCTTTCTTTCTTTTGTTCGGGCGTTGCTGTGGCATAGGTCAGGTCGATAATTTGTTCCGGTTTCGGCGGAGCGGTCAAAAATGAAACGCCGACTATCACCACGATGCTGATGAGCAGCAGCCAGCCGGTGGCAAACAGGAAGTTGTATTCTCCGATATAGACCAGCCAGCCGGGTGATGTAATTACGGCCTCTGCACCGCCTGTAAGCGCCTGGATAGTCAGCTTGGCCATCCCGGCGATGAAGCCGATTACCAGACCCGCCACCGCGCCTTTGCCGTTGATTCGCTTACAGAAAAGACCAAGCAGGAAAACCGCCGTAATCGGCGGGGCCAGGTAACCCTGAACACTCTGGAGATATTTATATAGCCCGCCCTGTGAAACTCGCTGCATCACAGGAATCCAGATTATACCCATAGCGACAACCACCACCGTTGCGATTCGCCCGACCGTCACCAGGTGCTGCTCGGAGGCCTTGGGATTAATCTTTTCATAAATATCAATGGTAAACAGCGATGCGCAGGAATTAAAAAGCGATGACAGAGAACTCATCAATGCGGCCAACAGCCCGCCGACTACCAAACCGCGCAGACCGACCGGCAATAACGACTTTACCATAACGGCGAATACCTTATCGCCGTCAAGTACTGCCTGACCATCGACGAGTTTTGTCGGGATTGTAATCATTCCCTGCTTGTACAGTGCATAACCAATGAGACCGGGAACGATGAATATCATCACCGGCCAAACCTTTAAAAAAGCTCCCCAAAGAGCACCTCGCCGGGCATTTTTCAGGTTTTTAGCTGAAAGCACTCTCTGTACAATGTATTGGTCGGTACACCAGTACCAAATCCCGATAATAGGTGACGCTATCAGTACACCCAGCCAGGGGAAGTCCGGATTCGAGTTTGGCCGCCACAGGGCAAAGTTAGCGGCATTGTCACGGCATATCATCTGAAGCTGGTCCCAGCCGCCAAGTTTATTCAGGCCGATGACCGTGATGAAGACTGAACCGATTAGTAAAATAAGCGTCTGAATCGTATCGGTATAAACCACTGCGCGCAGTCCACCGAGAATAGTATATATTCCGGTAAGAATTACAGTTAATAGCGCCCCGAGCCAGAACGCATCAAGGGCGAAGTTGTCTGTGACCTGTAGATGAATCTCAGGCAAAAGCACATTAAAGACCACACCCCCTGCATAAACTGTTACTGATACCTTGGTAAACACATACGCCACAAGTGAGACAATCGATAGTATCCAGCGTGAGGTGGGATTAAATCGCCTCTCAAGAAACTCCGGCATGGTAAATACCTTCGAGCGATAGTAAAAGGGCACGAATACCCAGGCCAGCATTACCACTACCCATGCATGTAATTCCCAATGGGCCATGGCCATACCACTGGTGGAGCCCTGTCCGGCCAATCCGACAATATGTTCGGAACCGATATTGGAGGCAAAAATCGAGGCCCCAATCACAAACCAGGGCATGTGTCTGCCGGCAAGGAAGTAGTCTGTCGACGACTTCTGCCCTTTGCCGATTACCCAAAAGGCAATGCCCATAATAACAGCAAAATATGAAGCTATTACTATCCAGTCTAACGTCTCAAAACCCATTTGTTATCCTTTCATATCTGACCAACTCAAAAATCAGAACGAAACAAACTAATGACTTAGCGGGATTCTACTACCGTATTTGATTCATTTCAAGCAGATACTCCAGCGCCGAGGAGAAAAAACTGTTATCGCGCAGCATATTTAAAAAGCAAGCACACCCTTAGCGAATACAGAACGCGTGAGCTTTCCACATCTTTGCGCCTTCAGCCTCCTTTTAAATCTGCACTTACAGCCGGACAAGCAGTTAAGTTAGGCAAAATACTCCGTTGTGTCAGAAAATTATTCACTGATGTTGTTTTGTATAGTGTTTCTAATTTTACTACCTGATAAATTTTAATTCCTAACACCTTTATCTACAAGACATTAGCTATTATAGTGTGGAGGTTGAATCCAATACGGCACACCGATTGCTCATTTATTATTTACAGACTTGTATAGCTGTAACATTGAATCGTAACTAAATAAAAATTCTGTAGAAGCAGTGACATAAATCCTAAGGTACTGTGGCTTTTTGTTCACTGACGGGGGCGGAGTTTGGCCACGGCAAACGGCCAACAAATCAGAGTACATCTAAAGGTATTATAAAAATGCGAAGTATCCAAGTTCCCCAAAACTATGATTATGTCGGCGTATACTTAACAAATACCTCCCATCTTCCACATGCAAATTGCACAACAATCCACCATGAGACAATATATGACAGCCAACAATCAAATCAATTAACGGCTTCCGAGTGGATAAAAGGATTGAACAGACTCCAACTTCCGACCGGTGTTCCTCTAACGCTTCAGGGAACGGAGCCGTTTCTATACAACTCGATATGGCAGATACTTGAAAATGTACATCACAAAATTGATATTCTGACGACACTACCGTCTTTTCTCACAAAAGAGCATTTCCTGAATCTGAAAACACTGCAATGGAATATAAGAAAGGCGCCCTGTTCAACGATTCGTGTCAGTTATCACAGGGGCCAGCACGACTACAGGCAGCTGATAAGAAGAATAGCGGAACTGCAAGAGGTAGTTAGTATTGGACTTTATTATAAGGACCATCAGGTCTGCGAACATGAACACTATATAAAACTGAAAGAATGCGCCGACGACTTTGGAGTCATGCTGAGGAAACAAGAATTTCTGGGCCGATGTAATGGGCGCATTTACGGCAATTTTCTTTATAAAGATGCCGCCGAAGGAAAACTAAAAGGCACAGAAATACTTTACAAAAATACAGCATTGCCGATAGGGCCTGACGGCAATATTTATCGGTGTCACGCCGATTTGCATTTAAATCGCATAAATATGGCATTGGGTAATATTTTAGATGAAAACTTTGAGTTTCCTGATAGTAATTTGTATGATGAGAACTATAGTGAGTGTGGTGTGAAAGTTCAAGCCAATCATAATCAAATTTGCGACTACTCATTAGTTGACATTAAGCCTTTGGATAAGGGTACTTTTTGTGAACTTGAAAGAACAGAGTGTTAGTAATTGAAGCGAAATAATTATTACGCTCACAGCTCACCTATCAATTAAGTCGGGAAAATTGGGGCATTGATTTAAATTTTGGTCTGAACAATGTTTTCGAAGTGAATCCCGGAAAACAGAAAACAAATTTAAGCAGAGTATTCTGGATGGATGGGCGACAGGAATTCCTAAACAAAGTTATTTGCAGGTAGTCATCCTAAGGTTATGGTTGATTTAATTGCTAATTTTAAGTCCAAAGCACAGCAACGGTCGCAAATGGATTTGTCTAAACACCTAATACAACCAGCAGCAAGGAAAAATGCGCTTGTTTCTTACATTACTGAGCCAATCAGAATGGGGCCGGATTACAAACCATTTATGTTCAGCAATGCCGGCATCGCCAGAAATATAGTCAAAGTCCTAGTAGATATGGGCTATATTGTGGATTTAATAGACTGGAACTCCAATAACTTCAAGAGCAATAAAATTTATGACTTATTTATAGGTCATGGAGGATTCAACTGGGAGTACCTTAGCAGAAATATTGTTGATGATGCCGTAAAAGTTTACTTTTCGACAAGTCTATACTGGAAAAAGTATAATCCTCTCGAAGCCGAAAGATTCAAACGACTGAAAAATCGGCGGGGTGTCCAACTACCATACGACCGATGGATAAAATCCAGTGAAGAATATGCGCTCCATGATGCAGATGGTATTATATCTCTTGGTAATCAGTTTGTCTCTGCAAGCTATTCCGACTTTCCACTTAACATTTGCATAAATAGCGGTGTGCATAGCGATGACAGTTACAATCTCGAAGAGAAAAATTTTGAAGCTGGACGCAGACATTTTCTTTACTTCGGGTCATCGGGTAACATTCACAAAGGTCTCGATTTGCTGGCTGAAGCCTTTATGAAGTTGGATGCTGAACTGTGGTGCGCAGGAGAAATAGAACCAGGTTTTGCTCAAATTTACAAAAACGATTTAGCACAACATCCGAACATTCATCTTGTTGGCTGGGTGGACCTTAGGTCACCTCTTTTTTATAAACTCGTTAACCGGTGCAATTGTACAATCTTTGCATCGTGTGCAGAAGGTTGCCCAGGTGGTGTGCTCGAATGCATGAACCAAGGATTAATTCCGATTGTAAGTCGAGGGTCATGTTTGGATGTAGAGAACTTTGGAATAATACTGGAGAACGATTCTATTGAGGAAATTATTACTGTTGTGCGTGAGGTGATGGCAAAGCCCGAACAGTGGCATCGAGAGCATTCAATAAAAACAAGACAGGCGGTACTACACGATTTTTCAGAGTGGAATTTCTACAGAAATATTCATTCCGCACTCGAAAAGATTATTGAGCAGGCACCACATGTACGAGAGCAACGTGCGAAAAATGCAGAAAAAGTTATTAATGACCCTATAGCTTTCTTGTCAGCTAATGAGGACAACGTCGGTATGTTATTGCGCGGGACCGGCTACCTGAATTCGCAGGGACGTACTGACGAAGCTGCTGAGCTTTTGCAGCGGGCAATTGCACTTGAGCCGTCGTGTGCAACTGCTATTTGCGAACTTGGAATTTATTTTGCCAATAAAGGACAGCTTGATAAGTCTATCGGCCTTATTAAACGAGCTTTGGAAGTTTGTCCTGGAGATAAGCAGTGCCGAGCACTTTTGCAACGGATTGAACCAGCAGCAACCATTGTGCAGTTACCATCTTCTCTTCAGATTCCAGATATAAAACTCACGGGCAGTAACGTGTCTACTATATTTACTTGGAAAAAGAACGATTATGAATACTTGCTGGAATCATGTAATAAAGATGAAGCCACTTCGTATATATTAAAGTACCTGCCAAAATCGGGGAAAATAGTGGAAGCTGGATGTGGTTTGGGAAGATACGTCAAAAACTTATCAGAAAGGGGGTACAATATTGAGGGCATTGAGTATAGTGAAGAAACTGTGCGAATGGTAAAAGAAAAGGATGCGGCATTAAAAGTCATTCAGGCAGATGTACTTAAAATGCCGTATCAAACAAACTCAATCGATGGAATTATTTCGTTAGGAGTTGTTGAGCATTTTGTTCTTGGGCCTCATGAAGCACTTAGGGAAATGTACCGGGTACTAAAGCCTGAAGGAATTGCAATAATTACTGTTCCAAGTCTTAGTTTCATTCGGCAAATAAAAAGACATTTATATATTGATGAAATAAAATATTACTTTAATTCAATAAGGACGGCTAAAAGATTAAATATCGTAAGGAGGTTTCTAAATAAAAAGCCTGTGAAGAAAACTAACTTGTCCCACAATAGGAATAAGTCTGATTTATATATGATCTTTCCCACTTTTGGCATTTTTTTCGAATATGTTTTTAGAAAAAAGCAATTTGAAGACGCTATTAGCGAATGTGGATTTACAATAATAGAAAGTGTGCCTATAGGACATATGGATGGAGTCTATCATGAGTTTGGAAAATTATTTGTTACTTTCAAAAATTGGAAATTTCACCCCAATGTTTTTGGCCGACTTTTAAACGCTTTGTTATCAAAAATACCTTTTTGTCATAATCATATGCATCTCTGCGTTGTCAAAAAGAATTGATTCGGGGTGTGGTCTGTCTCCTATAATCTAACTCAAAATTAATTAGAGATTATCAGAGATAGTGTTCAAATATTAGGGCACAGCGTGACCAAAGAATTATTAAAATCGAGGATTCAATTTCCGCTCGTTGATTCAAGCTACGATAACAAGGAAATCCTGAATTGTATCGCTATCTTACTTAGCGGCCAGCTCACGATGGGCAGTCACGTAAGAGAATTTGAATCCGAATTTTCAGAATTCATTGGTGCGCCATATTCTGTCATGGTAAACTCTGGTTCTTCCGCTAATTTGCTTGCTTATTCGGCGATTACAAATCCGGCCCGAACAGGGCACCTGACACCGGGCAGTAAGGTTGCAATACCAGCGGTCTGTTGGTCAACATCTTTATGGCCGATCGTTCAAATGGATTTAATACCAGTCTTGGTCGACGTTGATTATAGAACCCTCAACCTCTCAATAAGTTCTTTCAAGTCGACTCTTCATAAGCATGACATTAAGGCAGTTATGATGGTACATGTTTTGGGCAATTCCACGACGATGGCCGAGTTGCTCAATCTCGTCGAAGACAATGACCTTATACTTATAGAAGATACTTGCGAATCTCTTGGTAGTAAATATCGAGGCAGGTGTCTTGGTACTTTTGGTGAATTTGGGACTTTCAGCTTCTATTTTTCTCACCACATGACGACAATTGAAGGTGGGATGATTATTGCGAAGAATGAAGAGGATTATGATCTGTTAAAATGTCTTCGTACTCACGGCTGGAGCAGGGAACAGAGCAATAAAGCGGAATTAGAATCGATATATGATGACATCGACCCGCGTTTTCTTTTTACTAATATGGGCTACAATCTTCGACCTACAGAAATTCAGGCAGCTTTTGGCCTGGAACAAATCAGGCGTCTTGAAATGATGAATGCCTGTCGTTGTGAAAATGTAATAAAATTGAAAAAAGCATTCATTAGCCATTCACTCTGGAACAACCAGCTCCATTTTCCGCAGCCTACGATTGATATCGAACCGTGTTGGTTCGGCTTTCCGTTTTTAATTGACCAGGAGCTGAGGATAGATCGCAAAAAGTTCACAAGAGATTTATTGGAACGTGGGATAGATACGCGCCCGATTATCTCAGGCAATATGGCTCTGCAACCTGCCGTTAGAAATTTTAATGTGGACTTGAGTATGGGTCCTTTCGTAGGAGCTCAGGTAATTCATGAAAGGGGGTTTTTTATTGGCTGCCATTCAAAGCCGTTAGACGACCAAAGGATTTATCAATTGGTTACAACTGTTCTTGAAACCATTATAGAGAACACCGAATGAAGCGGTCACAGCTCTTCGCTCAACCAGGGTTTATCCCTTTTTTTAAAGATTATGACCATTTTCAGGGAAAATGTATTGGTATAACAGGCCAAAGCGGCATTCTGGGAGGAATCTTAAGCGAGCGACTGTGCGGTCATAAGGTCCATGTCGAGGCATATTCCGGAGATATAAATGACATAACAAGTCTGGAAGAATGGTTTAGAAAATACCATTTCGACTACTTTTTTCATTTTGCTGCAATTGTACCAGTAAGCCGGGTAATGAGTAATCCGCTTAAGGCGTACGATGTCAATGTAATTGGTTCTTACAATATCTGTAGACAGATTATCGAAACTCAGGCGGAATGCTGGCTTTTCTTGGCTTCCTCAAGTCACGTATATAACGGCAGTACGATTTCGGAAGAACCTCCATTAACCATAGGCTCGGCTGAGCAGCCGGATACATTCTACGGAGTGAGCAAGTTGGCGGCTGAGCGAATCTCCAGGCCAATATTGGACCGGTATGAGGTTGATTATTGCATCGGCAGAATTTTTAGTTTTTCAAGTGCAAATCAGAAAGAACCATATTTAGTTCCGACGCTTCTCAGAAAAATAGAAGAAGTACCGGGCAGTGGGGTGCTTGAAATTATTAATCCGGATTCGGTGAGAGACATAATGGACGCCGAGACCGTAATTGATTGTGTACTTCATCTGGCCAAAAAACGCTTTAAAGGAACACTCAATATAGGTTCTGGGAAGGGAATGAGCATTAAAGACATAGGATTTCACATTGTGAAATTGCTTGGAAAAAAAATCCAAATTCGTGGAGTTAATAACACTCCGCCTAGCTCTCTGGTTGCTGATGTTCAGACCCTAAAACAAATTCTTTCTGAGGATTGACACTTATGAAGACAGCTTCCATTATCATTCCAACATTCAATCGCGCTCATTTAGTAGTACGTGCAATTGAGAGCGCGATAAATCAAACTTATCCATGTGAAGTGATAGTGTGTGACCATGGAAGTACTGACAACACGCCGGATGTTGTAGCCCGGTATGAAGGTAAAATACGATATATCCGCCGTGAAGAGGACAACGGGCCTATAGTTTGTTGGAGAGATGGGATTGAACAGGCAACCGGTGAAATAATACATATCAACTATGATGATGACTGGATAATGCCAACATTTATGGAGAAAACAATTGCGAAGTTAGATGATGATATAGGATTTGTATATACTAGTATTATCATACACTATCATGACAAAAACGAAGCTTCGATCGTCTATAAGGAGCATCCAAACATCGGTCGTATGGAGGATATTGCGAAGTTTTTAATAGAAAATCCTCTGACAATTAGCCCGGGTTGTGCAATATTTAGAAGAAAAGATGCCTTGAAGAATTTGTTACTGCAAATTCCCAACGCCCAAGGTATATATGGGAAGGATTCCGGTGTTGGCGAAGACCTTTTGCTTTTCCTGCTGACCTCGATTGATTATCCTAAATACGCTCATGTATCAGAACCACTGGCATGTTTTTTGTCTCATCCCGGCAGCATTACAGTTGGAGCTCACCTCACTGGGAAGAGCCAGGAACTCACCGACTCATATACAAACGCAAAAGCGTACTACTTTAGTCTTCCCGGAAGTATTCTTCCACCAGCGAGCTTTCAGAAGTTATTCTTCGATATTAATACGGGAGCTACAATCGATAGCCAATCGTCATTTGCCGCAAGTATTCGGGAAGTGCTCACAGATATCCGTCCAAAAAAGATAATCGAAACAGGGACATATCTTGGTATGGGCACCACTACCGTCATCGCTAAAACACTTCAGAGTATCGGAATTGAAGACTTTGCATTCTTTACCATTGAGGTCAATCCACAATACTACGCCCGAGCAAAAAATTATTTCGAAGCGAACAACCTAAGGGTTGATGCATTAAACGGCCTATCAGTTCCACGGTCAATGTCGCCGAGCAAAGGACAGATCAGCAAAACAACCATAACGGAAGTCGATGATGACGGCATTTCCGCAGACTATCTGGAGAGTGACAGAACGGAACTTTATTACAGTGAGACGAACTTTCCGGATGTTCCCGATGATTTGCTTTATAAATGCCTCAAACTGTTGGATTTCAGACCCGATTTTGTACTGCTCGACAGTGGCGGACACATGGGTAATATCGAGTTTTATTATTTGATAGACAACCTTAAAGGCCCTTGCTATATCGCCCTCAACAATGTTTATCATGTCAAACACCACCGCAGTTTCAAGCAAATCCAAAGCGACCGGCGATTCGAAATTGTTGCTCACTCAGAAGAAAAGTTTGGTTTTTGTATCGCCAAATTCACACCGCAGAAAACAACAGTCAGAACAGATGCGAAAAATATTTTATGGGTTTGCGCTGATTCTATCAGCGAAAATGTTCTTTCTTCATCGATGCTACCGTATATACGTGAAAAATTCAAAGACGCCAAAATCACCGTTCTCTGTCAGGAGCACATCGCTGAATTGTATGAATCATGTACTTATATAGATGGAATTGTTGTTTTCAATAGAAAACGTGCTTTAAAAGATGAACTGTACCGTCAAGAGATTGCAAACCGGATATCAATGTTAAAGTCTGACATTTCCTTGAACTCGGCGTGTTCACGTGAGCAGCTAATGGATTTCTTTACGCTTAAGAGCTGCGCCGCTCAGCGGATTGCTCTTGATGGAAATCTTTGCAATATCTCCGAAGAAGTAAAACAAAAATCCGAGCAGCTCTACACCACGCTTTTACCGAGTGACTGCGAGCATAAATCCGAACTTTTACGGCACGGAGATTTTTTGAGAGGATTAGGTATCGACGCACCTGTTTTACATCCGGTAGTCTGGATAAGCCCGCAGGACCAGATGTGGGCCGACATGCTGCTCCAGAAAAATAATCTAAATCCTGGTGAAACTGTTGCATTGTTTGCCGGAAGCGCGAAACGACCGGCCTTATACGAGAATTACGGTTTAGCGTTATCAGAATTCTGTCGGGAAAAACAGTTGAAGGTTGTCGCCTTGGGTGCTGAGCAGGATTATGACGTCAACCAAAGAAATTTAAATGCTGTCGGTGTTGAAACGGTGAATTTAATCGGCAAAACGACCATCTTGGAATCCGCTGCTATACTTAAACGTTGTCGGCTTGCTGTCGGAGCTGATACCTCGCTGGCGCATATCTCATGTGCGGTAGGAACTTCCAATGTTATTTTGATGGGCGGCGGGCATTTCGGCAGGTTTATGCCGTATTCTCCGCTGACCTCTATCGTGTGCTTACCTTTGGAATGCTATGGATGCAGCTTGAGTGATTGCAGATATGAAAAATATCATTGT
The DNA here is from genome assembly GCA_964623545.1 of uncultured Pirellulales bacterium. Lineage (GTDB taxonomy): Bacteria > Planctomycetota > Phycisphaerae > Sedimentisphaerales > Anaerobacaceae > CAZUTR01. Next base: position 17,069 of record CAZUTR010000011.1, read on the forward strand.
GTTGAGGATATTGGACAGTTTGTTTTAGTCGAGGCACTGAGAAAAACATTTGAACATACTTCGGAAAAACCAAGGATATTCTACCAGGATGCCTCGTCATGGGTACCGAAGCCGGGCTGGCCTTTGTGGCAGTCATTTGACAAATTCCTAAACACAGATGAAGTAGTAACAATTCCGGTAAATCAGTTATCATCAGTTGTTCAAGGAATGCCACAAAACAGCAAATAAATATTGAATCGCGAGCACCTGCAACTAGAAACGCCCTATTGTATCAAAGGCCGAGAGGACTTGTCCTCTCGGCCTTTTGTAAATCTCGCTCATATTCTGCTCACTTGCTTAACCTAATCTTAAAAGCTGAAATACTCATTTCTTATATGAGGATTTCTTAACCCGGTTCTTATTTTGTCAGTTTCATCATCGATGCTATTAAGACCCTCGTCTATAGGCTCCTTCACCTTAAAAACCGGATTTTTACACACATCTTATAAAAAGCATACAAAATCGACATATTGTCAGGAGGCGAATATTTCTCAAAGTTCGGAAGTTTATCATTGCAATTTGGGTTAGAATGTTGTAATAGGGAGTCAAAGCTGTATAAACGTCTCTGGTTTTAATATTTCTGCATAGCTAAGAAGGATGGTTTTTTATAGCGGATAAATCGTAAAATAAAGCTGGTTAAAAGCTATGGCACGGTATCGCAGGAAAAGACATTTATATGAGGTAATGCACGAAACTTGGCCTAAGTCTACCTATGGCAAGCAGTTGGAACGATTACATCCTGAAGAAACCACAGAAGATAAGTCAAGTGCTGAACAGCCAACCGCTCCAGTCTCTAAAAAACTGAGTAAATGGCCGACGAGACCTCGAATCGTGCAGTTTAACGCCGGCAGGATTGAGTTTTCGATACCGTACCAGCTCGCTATCGCGATACTGCTGGGTATTGTTCTTTTGCTTTTGGTGTTTTATCGACTTGGTCAGTCGGCAGCTCCGAAAAGCCCAAAAAAAGCTTCTTCGGTTGTGGAATCCTCGCAGAGCCAAGCGTCAGCAGCAGGGCTGATACAAACCGAGCTGGAGCAGGTATCGCCACCAGCGGAAGAAGCACCGGCAAACGTAGAAAACATTGGGCCTGTAAGGCCGCAGGGCGATAACCGAATTGTGATACAAACGTATCAGCTAAGGGCACCATTGGAGCCTGTAAAACAGTACTTCGCTGGCTTCGGCATAGAAACGGAAATTAGAAAAATTGACCGGTGGTATTATCTTGTTACAACCGACAAATACGAAAATCCTGAGAAGCCGGGAACGAACGGTTACATTGCCAAGCAGAGAATAATCGAACTGGGCGCCGACTACAGGGCACCCAAAGGTTATGAGTCGTTCGGCCAAAAGCCGTTTCACGATGCTTACGGAATGAATTTTGGCGATTAACTTTGTGAGAAACACGGATTAAACGAATCTTACGAAATGAAAATAGGAGACAAGTTGAATGTCTATTGACCCTTCTTTGAAGATAAAAGGTGCTTTGAAGCGGCATCGAAATGTTTTAACTCGCGCCGAGCGCATCGAGCAGCTTAAGGATGATGAAAAGTGGTCAGAGGAGGATTCTGTTATTGGGTTACCCAAGGTCGCGCATCGTAAGAGTCACGCTGGCCGAAAGACAACAAAGGAAAAAGTTGCTAAAGAAGAAGCAGCTATGGGGGTTGAAGTCGAGGCAGCTGAAACACCCGAGGCGGAAGAGAAGGAAAGCTAAAGAAATTTAAATCACCGTTAAAGCTACAAACTTTTGATTTTTTCAATAATAGCATCAGCCATTTCACTGGTACCGACCGCTGTAGGGTCGTTACGGTCCGGCTTCATATCGTACGTTACATTTTTGCCTTCGGCAATTACCGCAGCAACCGCATTTTCGAGCTTGTCCGCTTCGGTTGTTTTTCCGATGTGTCTTAGCATCATCACACCGCTCAGTATAAGAGCGGTTGGATTGACCTTGTTTTGACCCTTATATTTTGGCGCACTGCCGTGAGTCGCCTCGAATATAGCTGCTTTGTCACCGATATTTGCACCGGGTGCAACACCGAGTCCACCGACCAACCCCGCACAGAGGTCACTTAGTATATCGCCGTAGAGGTTCGGCAGCACAATTACATCATAAAGTTCCGGCTTTTGAATTAACTGCATGCACATATTATCAACGATGCGGTCTTCGAATTCGATGTCGCTATTTTTCTTGGCGACCTCGCGGCTGACATCAAGCCATAATCCATCGGAGAACTTCATAATATTGGCTTTATGAACACTGGTTACCTTTTTGCGTCCCATCTTGCGGGCGAAGTCGAAGGCGAACTGCACTATACGTTCTGTAGCCCTGATAGAAATCGGCTTTATAGTTATCCCGGAATCTTTTCGCACCTTATTTTCGTTGTGTTTGTTTATCCAGTCTATCAGCTCTATTGTATCGTCCTTATCTTTTTGGAATTCAACACCCGCATAGCAGTCCTCGGTATTTTCACGCACAACAATAAGGTCGATATCGGTGTATCTGCTTCGCACGCCTTTATAGCTTTTGCAGGGCCGCAGACACGCATATAAATCAAGCGTTTGGCGAAGATGAACATTTATACTCCTGTAACCTT
>CAZUTR010000012.1:0-7779 GCA_964623545.1 uncultured Pirellulales bacterium
AGTGAGCGTCATCATCTGAAAGCCGCCTGCGATTTGCTCTATTCTGAACGAATGATTATTGGTCTTATATTTTTCGTTGAGGTTTTGTATGTGCTTGTTGATTTGCCTTGCGCTTGTCTCGGTAATATTGGCCAGCCGGTTTGCAGACAACGGCTCGTCGCTGGCGAACAGGACCGCCTCGACAACCGATTCGGCCGTCGGCTCAACTTCAGCTTCGTAAATTTCTGGTTTTGATTCTTCGCTGGTTTCTTCTATTTCGATGTTTTCTTCTGATTCCGAGTTGTCGTTTAGCGATTCTAAATCCACGTTTTCCACCGTTATATCGAGCTGTTCTTCTGTCATAGCACCTTCCACTTAAAGGGCTCAGCGTCTTTTGCGCTTAACTTTATCGTTGTCCCCTTTAATTCTTTTCGTAATTGTTTGGCCAATTTCTTTAATATAAACCGCTCGGAGACGCTGTGGCCCAGGCAAATACAGGATAAATTGGCTTCTTGTGCCGCAAGAGCATAGTGGTGTTTCAACTCTCCTGTGACGTATAAATCCGCCTTTTGGGCTATAACCGAGTTGATAATTCCGCTGCACGAGCCAGCGCAGACCGCAGCTGTTTTTACGAGCGGTTTTCCATTTCCCACGAAGCCGGCTGCCTTAGCACCCGTCTCTTTTTTTATTCTTTTTATAATCTCAGTCATTCGTGTTGGTTTACTTAATTTGCCGATTCTGCCTAAGCCGAACTTGTGCTGCTGGTTGTAAAGTTTGATAACATCGAACGCTGGCTCCTCATAAGGGTGTGCCTGTTTCATAGCTGTTATAACATAAGCCAGTTTCTCGGCCGGCACGATGGTCTCGAATCTTAACTCTTCGACTTTTTCCAATTTACCTTTTTTGCCGATGGCGGGTCTGGCACCTGCCAGAGGTAGAAATGTCCCGGTGCCTTCTGTGCTAAACGAGCAGCAGCGGTAATTGCCGAGGCCGCCTGCACCGGCTGCGAATATTGCGTTGGATACCCTTGTTACTGATTTTATGGGAATAAAAACGACGAGTTTATAATCTTCACTTGTACCCTGTACGTAATCGCCGATTGGCTTTGCATCTTTAATCCCGATAATCTCGGCAAGGCCGTCATTGACTCCGCCGACCGCGGCATCCAGTGCCGTGTGTATCGAAAAGACCGCGATGTCGGAACGAACCAGCTCATAGACAATGCTGCCCGGCCCATTGGTGGTTATATTTTTCAGGCCGTCCCAGATTACGGGATGGTAACTGATAATCAAATCGGTCTTTAATCTTTTTGCCTCGGCTGCGACTGCTTTTGTTATATCGATAGTAAGCAGAATTTTTTTGACGTTGCGGTTGGAGTCGCCGACTAAAAATCCTACGTTATCCCAGTCCTGTGCCAATTTCAGCGGGGCTATCTTTTCTATTGTCTCTGCAATATCTTTTATTTTCATTTTTCCAGTTTACACTCTTTTTCGATTATTTCATCAAAAAATGATTGTAATTTTTGTGTAACCTGGCCGGGCTTGCCATTACCTACGGTGTGTTTTTCAACGACGCAGACAGGAAGAATTTTCATGATTACGTTCGTCAGGAAAATCTCTTCAGCCGCTAATACATCGTCTATCGACAGATTTTTTTCGATTAATTTAATCGAATTTTTCATCGCAAGCTGACAAACGGTTTTTCTCGACACGCCTGCAAGCACCGGCGTTTCAATCGGTGGTGTGTAAAGCGTCGAATCCTTTACAAGAAAAACATTACTGATACAACCCTCAGCCAGGTAATTATTTGTTGTAAACCACAGGGCCTCGGCCGCGTCTTTTTTGTGTGCGATATCAAGGGCGAGCATTCGCGGGTAATAATTTATTGTTTTATGGCCGAAAATCGGTTCGGTCGGATTTTGCCTGTAGGGACACAATATTACCAGGACACCATTTTTGTAGTATTCGGCAGGATAGGGTTGCAGTTTTGTCACAGCTATCAAAAGCGTTGCCTGCTTTTTCTCTTCTTCACTGCTCATCGATCCGGCCGTCAATGTCAGACGAAGCCGGGCATTGGTCAGCTTATTTGCTTTTAATGTTTTATAGACGGCATCGGTTATGAATTTCTTATCGTAGCTGTGATTTATCGACAGTTTCTGCGCGCTGAAAAGCAACCTATCTAAATGGTCGGTCAGCGAAAAGACAACGCCGTTATTACACCGCATCGTCTCGAAGAGCCCAGCCCCGTACAAAAACCCACTGTCTGTAACCGACACACGCGCCTTGTCAACATCCACCAGCTTGTTATTCAAAAAAACTTTTTCCATTTCTCAATAGTATATATAGTTCGAGATACATTTCATGCTTCACGAGCTACGCTATTAATTCCTGCCAGCAGTGCTCTTGCTTTTGTTAATGTTTCGTCCCATTCGGAGTCGGGGTCGGAATCTGCGACGATGCCGCCGCCGGTCTGTGCGTAGGCGGTTTTGTTTTTGATAATAATCGTTCGTATAGCGATGTTCAAGCAGGCGTTGCCGTCTATGCCGATATAGCCGATACTGCCGGTGTAAACACCTCTTACGGTCGGCTCGGTCTCGTCGATAATCTCCATCGAGCGGATTTTCGGTGCGCCGGTAATTGACCCACCCGGAAATATCGCTTTTAAAATATCACAGAATGTAATTTCCTCACGGAGCTGGCCGGCCACAGTCGCTACAGCGTGAAAGACCGTCGGATAGGCCTCTATTGTTCTTGGCTGAATGACTTTTCTTGTGCCGGGTATGCAGATTCTGGCGAGGTCATTGCGCTCAAGGTCGATTATCATATTAAGCTCTGCCTGCTCCTTTTCGCTGCGGAGCAGTTCGTCGAAGTTTTTGAGATTGATTTTTTTGTCATCCGCGGTTTTTTCAGATACTCTCGGCCGAGTTCCTTTAATCGGCTTGGTGCTTATAATACCGTCCTCTATCGTTATGAACATTTCAGGCGAAGCGCTTACAATTGTAAAATCACCGCCGTCGATATATGCCGCATAGCCGCTTGGGTTGTAGCTGTTTTGCCAGTGGAAAAGCTCGATTGGCTTGGCATTATAATTACATTCGAATCGCTGAGAAAAATTAACTTGATAAACCTCGCCGTCATAAATATACCGCTTGATTTTTTCGACTTTTTGCAGGTAATAGTCCTTAGTCATATTGCAGCGAATCTGCGAGAAGTCGATTGACTCGATATCTGCAGGGCGGGTGACCGGCGGTGATATTTGTTGAGCATCGGTCAGTAATTTTTCCAGGGAGTCTAATTTTTCCTTGATACTTTCATCGCCATTGTCCAACTCAAGTGCGATAAGCCAGAAGTTGTTTTTCAAATGGTCGTAAGCGATAAGTTTGTCATAGAAGCTCAGCCGAATAATCGGCATATCTAAATCATCGATGGTATTTTCGGGCAGTTGCTCGATATACCGACCCAGTTCGTAGCTGAAGTAGCCAATCCATCCGCCGCAGAAAATTCCTTTCGGTAACTCAATGCTTGTATTTGCTTTGAGCTTGTATTTATCCAGTACATTTTGCAGTTTCTCAAAAGGATTTTCCTGTCCCGAGTGGAATTCGAACACCTCTTTCGGTTCTGCCGCCCAGTAGCTGAATCTGCCTGCCTGTTTTTTAGCGTTGTTGCCTCCAAGAATTGCCGCTCCGGCCAATGATGCAAACAGCTCACTTAAAACCGCCGGCTCTGTAGAGGCGCTGAGCTTTCGGCAGTGTACTTTACAGCCGATACTTTTATCTGTCCTGACAACTGTCCCTGTCGTCATTGCAAATTTCCTGCTCGAAACTGCTCGATAATCTGCACCGATGCGGAAGTGCCAATTCTCTCCGCGCCTGCCTCAATCATCTCCAGCGTCTGTTTTGCTGTTCTGATACCGCCTGCTGCTTTTACTTTACAATGTGGCGCATATTCCTTCATCAGTTTGACATCTTCAACAGTTGCTCCGCCCGCCGGGTTCATACCGGTACTTGTCTTGACGAAATCGGCTCCACTCATGTCGACGGTTTGGCAGGCGAAGATTTTTTGCTCTTTAGTGAGGGCCGCTGATTCTATGATTACCTTTAGTAGAACTCTCGGCCGCATCGAGTGGCATATCTTCACCACAGCTCGAATTTGTTTATCGAGATACTTTTGGCCGCCTTCTATTATCGCAGCCAGGTCTGCAACCATATCAATTTCATCTGCCCCGGCCATAATACATTCTTTTGCCTGTGCGACTTTTATTGTTGTTGTATCCGCACCCAACGGGAATCCGACCACACTGCCGACAGCAATATTAGAGCCGGCTAATTGTTCCTTTGCTAAGCCAATCCATCGCGGATTGATAAACACTACACCAAAACCGAAACCTTTCGCTTCTTCGCAGAGCTTTTTTATGTCCTCACTGGTCGCCGTGGCTTTGAGCAGAGTGTGGTCGATGTACCCGGCTAATTGTTCCTGGGTAAGGTTCAATTGTTTTAAAATCCTTTTTTGTCGAAAAATTCAAAAGCTTCGGAGGTGCCGGCGAATACCTTCGTTGCGGTTTGGGTAACAAATACGGAAGGGTGTTTTTTTGATGTCCAGATAACGTACACTTCTTTCGCAGCTTCGTGAGCGTGCTGCAGCTCTCTTTCGACGCCGCTGGAAATCGCAGCTCGTCCGTCAGCAAGGGTCGGGATAAAGCTGATTATCATTTGCGACTGGTCAATCAACTTGAAATCGCGGGCGTATGTCTGGCTGTTAATGTCACGCTCGATTTGCATCACCTCGTCTAAATTTAATCGTACTTTCTGTCCTGAGGTGGTTACTTCGAGAAAATCCAGCCCATTGGCTTGTGCCTTTCGAGCGAGCAGCGGTAGAGATGATTCCTCCAGGTCGGCGGGGTCGAAGCACGTAAAGTATCTTTTCATTGTCAGTCGAAACTCGTTAATCTCAATCTTGACTTCCTCCATATCCGCAACATGCGTCATTGGAAAACTCAGGTATGCTCTTTTACAGGTTGGTTCGAAGATGAGCTTATAGAATGTTTCGAAGGTTTGCTCCTGTCCGCCCAAGGCCAAGCAGTAGAAAGGTGTGTTTTCATTTACCCCTTTGCACAACATCTCGGTGCCGATGATTTCTTCTTCCCGCCAGACAATCAGGTCTTTCAGTGTATGTTCTGTGGAATGTTCCTTTAGTAGTCGCCCGTGCAGCGCTGCAACTGAGTCAATCAGACACACGTACACATCCGCGCTGAGCTGTCTCATCTGGTCGAAGTCAACCGCAGGAAACAGACCGTGCCGCCAGCGAAACGTCGCGTGAGTATTTACAATTAGGTTAGGAGCTTTTTTTGCTTTTGAGATGATATCTTTGAATATGCTTCGCCGCAGAGAATGAAGTCTTTTCATCGATATATTCAGTATCTTGCCCGCCGTAACATCTGGGGCTTCGGCGTACATCATGTCGCCGACATTGCACAGAACCACCTCTTTACCTTTCTCCCTGGCCAGCCGGCATACCTGTTCGAGGTAGCTCTTCTTGTCCAGCCCAACCATCCCTGTGACAACAATTATCATTAGACAAGACTCCGGACACAAGATGGGTCTTGTGTCTTTAAAGATTTTTCAATCTTTGTTCGCGGTCGTATTCTTTTAGCGCTGCGGTCAGCTCACTCATATCGCCGGCCATTATTCTGTCCAGACTATAAAGCGACAGGCCGATTCGATGGTCGGTGACACGATTTTGCGGATAGTTATAAGTCCTGATTTTTTGCGACCTGTCACCTGAGCCAATCATTGTTTTACGTTGAGTATCCCGCTTTGCCCTTTCCTTATTTTGATATAATTCATAAATCCTGCTTTTCAGGACCCGCCACGCCTTGGCACGATTCTTATGCTGACTTTGCTCGTCCTGCATACTAACGGTGATGCCCGTAGGTGTATGTTCGAGCTTGATAGCACTGCTTACCTTATTGACATTCTGTCCGCCCGGTCCACTTGCTCTGCTGACATGTTCTACGACATCGTTTTCGTTTATTTCTATGTCGAGTTCTTCCGGCTCAGGCAGAACCGCCACTGTCGCAGCCGAAGTATGTAACCTGCCCTGCGATTCGGTTTCCGGTACTCTTTGCACTCGATGTCCTCCACCTTCATAGCCCAGCTCGGACCAAACCGCGTCGCCTTTGATGCTTAGTATGACCTCGCGAAATCCACCCATCTCCGTCGGGCTGAAGCTTAGTCCTTCAACCTTCCACTTTCGGCCCTCGGCGTATCTCGTGTACATATTGTACAAGTCGCGAGCGAACAAAGCCGCCTCTTCGCCGCCCGTGCCGGCGCGTATTTCCATTATCACCGAGCCCACCCGCTCGTCATCGGCCATAACGAAACCGTTTACAATTTCATCGAGCTGGTTTTGTTTCTTTTCTTCAAGCTGAATAAGCTCTTCATCAGCCAGTTGTTTTAATTCGTCGTCTGTCTCAGTGGCTAATATGTGCTTGGCTCCTTCAACGTCGGCCAAAGTCTTTTTGTAGTCCCGATATTTTGAAACTATTGTTTTGAGCTTACCTTGTTCTTTCGACAGGGCAATCAGCTTGGCTGAGTCGCGCGCAATATCAGGGTTCGCAATCTGCTCTTCTATTTCGCGGAATCGTCCCTCGATCTCATCCAGTTTGGCTAATAGTGAGTCTTTTTTCTCAGTCATATTGCTTTTTTACAAAAAAACAGCGGATACCGTTTAGCATTATAAATCCTGCATGCGCAGGACACTATACGTTATCCGTTATTACTGTTTGCAGCTAACTATTTTTTTCGTCTTTTTTGGTTTTCTTCAGGTATTCTTTGCCGTATTTCTTCTGGAATCGTTCAATTCTTCCCGCCGTATCGACAAATTTCTGCTTACCGGTGTAGAACGGATGGCACATTGAGCAGATTTCCGCGTGTATTTCACCCGCCGTGCTGCGGGTCTCGAACGTATTGCCGCATCCGCATCGCACCGTTACCTTCTCGTATTTTGGATGTATATCCTTTTTCATAAAGTTATTCTCCGAAACTCTAAAAGCTGTATTTTACCAAATTCCCGGATATTTTCAAGCAAATTTTTTGCACGATTTATCCTGCATTAGGGCTCAAAATTCGCCATCCCGGTTTTTAATTGCCTAATTCAATCTAATCTTTTAAGCACTTTATTGAGAACAAGGCGGCGGAAATACGATAGAAATATTGCGCAATACGAGAATTTACTTGCAATGCGTTTTCTTCTTTGTATAATGAATTTTATGAACGGAAAGTGTATAGTTCATTCTTCGCAAAAAGGTTTATTAAACCTTAGCACCCTCCTATTGCGCCTTTAGGGCGCACAATCAAACTACATATATACAATCTATATTAATTTTTCGTTTTTTACGTTTTTCGTGGCAATTTTACGCTAATTGCTGCATAATAACTAACCTTAACTATTGCCAGCTAAAGAAGTTGGAGAAACAGATATGGAAGATAAAATTATAATTTTCGATACGACCCTGCGGGACGGCGAGCAATCACCCGGCGCTTCACTTTCGATTGCCGAAAAGCTCGAAATCGCTAAGCAGCTTGCGATTTTGGGTGTTGACGTAATCGAAGCGGGATTTCCGGTATCTTCACCTACGCAGTTCGAGGCAACCAAGCAGGTCGCAGAGCAGGTTACCGGCCCGACGGTAGCGGCATTGGCCCGCGCTCATGAAAGAGACATTGAAGCCGCCGGCAAGGCAATCGAGCCGGCCCGGAAGAAGCGAATCCATACGTTTATAGCGACCTCGCCGATTCATATGGAG
>CAZUTR010000012.1:7879-19455 GCA_964623545.1 uncultured Pirellulales bacterium
GGCCCGGAAGAAGCGAATCCATACGTTTATAGCGACCTCGCCGATTCATATGGAGTACAAGCTGAAAAAAACAAGCGATGAGGTTTTGAAGATGGCGGTCGAGGCGGTCAAGCACGCAAAGAGTCTTGTTGATGATGTGGAATTCTCGCCAGAAGATGCGTGCAGAAGCGAGATGCCGTTTTTGATTGAGATTTTGACCGCCGTCATCGAAGCCGGTGCAACAACATTGAATATACCCGACACCGTCGGTTACATAATACCATACGAGTACGGTAGAATCATAGCGGAGTTGAAAGCGAAGGTGCCGGGCATCGACAAGTGCATCATCAGCACGCATTGCCATAACGACCTTGGTATGGCGGTTGCCAACTCATTGGCGGGTGTGCGAAACGGTGCGAGGCAGGTCGAATGTACGGTCAACGGACTCGGTGAGCGTGCGGGAAATGCAGCTATGGAAGAAGTTGTAATGTCGATTCATACCAGGCCCGACTTTTTCGGCAAAGACCGCGACAGGCCGTTGACAACCAATATCAATACAAAAGAGATTCATCGCACAAGCCAGTTGGTTTCGCGGCTGACGGGATTTTTAATTCAGCCGAACAAAGCGATTGTCGGTGCAAACGCCTTTGCGCATGAGTCGGGTGTGCACGTTGACGGTATGCTTAAAGAACGCTCGACATACGAGATTATGACGCCGGAGACAATAGGGCTAAGTGGTTCGCGTATGGTGCTCGGTCGGCATACAGGACGGCACGGATTTGTGGACAGATGTAAACAGCTTGGCTATAAACTGACGGATGACCAGGTCGAACACGCGTATCAGAGATTTGTGGAAATAGCGGACAAAAAGAAAGAGGTGTTCGATGAGGATATCGCGGTTCTGATTAACGACGAGATTCACATAGTTGAGCATACGTACGAGTTGAAGCATCTGCGTGTAGTAATCGATACGGAAACTACGCCGACGGCGAGTGTAAAGATAAAATTCAAAGATGGGATTATAGAGGCGCAGGCTGATGGTGACGGGCCGGTGGACGCTGCATACGAAGCGATAAAACAGGCGACAGGGTATTCACCTAAATTAGAAAACTACTCAATCAGGGCGGTGACCAGCGGCAAAGAGGCGCTCGGTGAGGCAACGGTCAAGATAAAGTCGGACGGCCGAACGCATATCGGCAGGGGTGTCTCGACGGATATTATCGAGGCAAGCGCCAAGGCCTATATAGACGCAATCAACCGAATGGTTGCCGTGCAGGGCACGGGTGAAGAGCCGGAAGTCAAAGTGGAACTTTGAGGAAATCCGAAATTCTAAATCCTAAATCCGAAACGAATGTGAATAATCAGAATTTGAAATTCGAAATGGAGATTTGATAAGCGATGGGAATGACCCTCCGACGCCCTTTGGGCTATGGAGGGCAAGCAATATAAGAAATGGATTAACACTATGGGAATGACGATTACAGAGAAGATTTTAGCGAGGGCGGCTGGTAGGAAAGAAGTCAAAGCGGGCGACCTGGTTAATGCGAAAATCGACGTGGTTTTGTTCATAGATGTTACCGGGCCGGCGGCGGTGAAGATGCTGCAGGAAAAGGGCATCGACAAGGTATTCGACCGTGAAAAAATTGTTGTAACACCAGACCACTTCCAACCGGCCAAGGATATTAAGAGTGCTGAGCTACATAAACGGCTCGATGAATGGGCGAAGCGGCACAAGATAAAATATTACTACAAGCTCGGCAGGGCGGGAGTGTGCCATGCTTTGTTGCCGGAGCAGGGACATATTCGGCCGGGAGAGGTAATCATCGGGCCTGATTCACACACGTGCACATACGGTGCGTTTGCGGCGTTCGGCACAGGAGTAGGCTCAACGGACCTTGCGGCGGCGATTGTGACGGGCGAGCTTTGGTTCAAGGTGCCGGAGTCGATGAAGTTTGTTCTGAATGGTTCTTTAGGCGTCGGTGTTTACAGCAAAGATGTTATTCTTACGGTAATAGCGAGGATAGGCGTCGATGGTGCGCTTTATAAGGCGATGGAATTTGTCGGTCCCGCGTTGGCTGATATGAGTATGGAAGCGCGAATGACGATGACGAATATGGCGATTGAGGCCGGCGGGAAAAACGGGATTATCGGCTTCGACAATGTTACAAAAGAGTATCTCGATGAGCATTTACAAGAAAAGAAATATTATACGGTTTACGAATCGGATGAAGATGCTGAGTATGTGACTACGGAAGAGTTTGATTGTACAAAGATTGAGCCGATGGTTGCTCTTCCCTCCCTGCCGAGCAACGCGGTGCCAATCGGTGAATGCGCGGGCAAGGCGATGGACCAGGCGTATATCGGCAGTTGTACGAACGGTCGAATCGAGGATTTGAGAATCGCAGCAGGGATACTTAAAGGCAGAACCGTTGCGATTCGTACAATAATTGTTCCTGCGACACCGACAATCTGGAAGCAGGCGAAGGACGAAGGTCTGTTCGATATTTTCTACGATGCGGGTTGTGTAATCTCTGCTCCGACCTGCGGTGCGTGCCTCGGTGGATTTATGGGTGTATTAGCTGAAGGTGAGAAGTGCGTGAGCACGACGAACAGAAACTTCGTCGGCAGAATGGGACATCCTAAGAGCGAAGTCTATCTGACAAGTCCAGCAACAGCAGCAGCAAGCGCGGTAGAAGGAAAACTAACTGACCCGAGAAAGTATCTTAAATAAATTAAATATCAAAAATCAAAATGCAAAACGACAAAGCAAAAACCAAAAAGGAATTTAAACAGCGACTATATAAATTTACCTTGAGATTGGTAGATTTTTTAGATGAACTGCCGAATGATAATGCCTCAAGGAGAATTGGCGATCAATTGTTAAGAAGTGGCATGAGTATCATTGCTAACTATGTTGAAGGTCAAGCTGCAAGCAGCAAAAAAGATTTCACCAATTACTTTAATATCTCTCTCAAATCAGCGAATGAGAGCAAGTTGTGGTTAGCCTTGTTGAGGGATAGCAAACGAGTAAAAGTGGATGATGTGTCGTGGTTTCTAAACGAGCTGGATGAAATAGCAAATATTTTCGCGTCGAGCATCTTGACTCTCAAAGGCAGGAAATAATTTTAGATTTTTGATATGTAGCTTTGATTTTTACACTTTGATATTTTATTTGTTGGTGGTGTGGTGCTAAAACAGAAAGGAACCAATGTGTGTCAAGGGCGTTTGTATATAAACGAGACCAGTGCCTTTAGGCACATAAATATTCCAATTGAGAGATTAAATTTTTATTAGAGGTTATAATGATGAGTGTAGCACACGTATATAATCGAGACCACATTAATACCGATGAGATAATCCCGGCGAGGTATCTAAACACAGATGACGAAAAGGAGCTGGCAAAACATTGCCTGGAAGATTTGGACCCTGAGTTTGTCAAGAAGGTCAAGCGAGGCGATGTTGTTGTGGCGGGTGAGGATTTCGGCTGCGGCTCGTCGAGAGAGCACGCTGTCTGGGCGCTTCGCGGAGCGGGTGTGCAAACGGTAATAGGCAAATCCTTCGCGCGAATCTTCTATCGCAACGCGATTAACGGAGGGTTCTATCTAATAGAATCGGCTGATGCTATGGAGAAAATCAGCGACGGCGACGAGCTGGAAATTGATTACGAAGCAGGTATAATCAGGAACAAGACGGCTAAAGCAGAGATTAAATTTGCTCCACTGCCGAAATTTGCTCTGGAAATTATTGAGGCCGGCGGCCTATTAGAATATATAAAAAAACCGCGGATCCGCCGTCGTTGAAACTATGGCGGGACAAGTTTTGCGGATTTGCGCTGATTTTAATAAAGGGTATAAAGTGGTGGAAACAAGGTTGTTGCATCATGAGCTGACGAGAGAAATCATCGGGGCGGCGATGGAGGTACATAGAATCCTCGGCGAAGGATTTCTTGAAAGTGTATATGAAGAAGGTTTAGCGATAGAATTAGACCTTCGTAAGGTAAGTTTCGAAAGACAGAAAGGCATTGATGTTTTATATAAAGAGAGGTTAGCTAAACAGTTTGTGTGCGATTTTTTGGTGGGCGAGAAAGTATTGGTCGAACTTAAAGCAATAAAAGCTATTACTGGTGTCGAAGAAGCACAGGTTCTGAACTATCTGAGGGCAACGGGACTCGAAGTTGGGTTGTTAATAAACTTTGGAGAGCAATCATTAAAGTACAAGAGACTGGTGCTTCAAAGGCAAAAAGCAACCGCGGATTGACGCAGAATTAAATAGAAAATAATTAACCGCGGATTAACGCGGATTTGCACGGATTTTAATAAAGGGTAAAAAGTTGTGGAAACAAATTTGTTACATAATAAGCTAACGAGAGAAATCATCGGGGCGGAGATAGATAGTGTAATAGTTGCATGGATTGCTGTTTCAGCTAAATGATAGAAACAAAGTGAACGAGAGCGTACAAAGATAGTGGATTGCTTGAACATATAAAGAAGAAAAAGTGAGAACTAAACAAGTAAAACAGGAAGTTCAGAATTAGCCAAGGGATCCCAGTGAATGTGTGTGTGGATATTAGCTTTGCGCATAATGAAGAATGAAATTACAGGGTTACAGAGGACTAGGTGAAAGTTGTCACAACAATGAATAAGAAAAAAACAGTTTTAAGAAAAATCCTGGAGAGTATAGGTTATATTATAGGCATTTTTGCCATCGTAGCCCTTGGTAGTGCATTCGTAAGATGGGCAGGTGGGAATGACCGTTATGTATTGGTGATTGGGGCAATTGCAATAGTCAGCGTTTTAATAAAGATATGGAAAGGGAAAGTTTGGCCGTAGTAAATAACTTAATAGCAGCTTCTTTCATTGGACCAAAACCGAAAGCCAGTATGGTGCGTTGACCCCGAACCTTCTTGAAAGGCAAATTATGAAAGCGAAAAAGTATTGGATTCTGATAGTAGCCTTGTGGATTTTAGCCATCTCTTTTGCGTCTGTCGAGACTCAAGATACTGATAAGAAAAGGGTACGCCAGGAGGTCAAAGAGTTACTGCAAGAGGCTGAGAAACAGCTCGCTCTGCTTGAAGTAGAAGATGATGTGCGCAGTTTAGTCGGCCTAAAGGGTGTTCATGTTGTGGTTGACTTAAATCCAAATCAAAAAACACATGGACTAACGAAAGAAAAAATCCAAAAGGATATTGAACTGTGGCTCCGCCAGCATAATATCAATGTGATTTCTGACGGTGCTTTTCTAACTTATCTGTATAGTATCAAAGAGACTGACCCGAACAGGTGGCAATCATTGTCCCAGACTGTACCAACTTGGGCACTTCTTTGCATTGAAGTTGACCACATATCACTAGATGATATGCTCCCCGTTTGTACATATCATATAGGGATTAGAATACGACAGCCCATCATTTTAGTGAGAGATGAGCGTATATTTTGTACTGGCATAACTTGGAGTACTGATTCAGTTGGCTATGCTGGAATAACTATTTTCGCAGACGCAGTGCACGAAAGTCTAAAGGATTATGTTGACAAATTTATCAACGACTATCTTTCAGCGAATCCAAGGCCAAAAAACGAGGAACAGAAGTAACGCGAACTGCTCCCATTCTTACTACACGGCTTGGGCACACTGATCTTAAGAAGAAGATATTAAAGCTTTTTTTAAAAGGGCTGAAAGATGAAATACAAGATAAAAGGTCACAAGTTGATAATAACGATAGACTATCTCGACCCATCGGAACCATCTATACCTAAGAGGCCATTTGGGAGAGCACCTGAGATACCGGTTAGCGATAGCTTTCAAGGGATGCGAACCGACTTTGCTTACAAAAAAGTCTATATAATTGAAGAGGCGCTAAGGATGGCAAGAAGAAAAACGAATAGAGAAGCTGACTGACTGTTATGAAGGCAACAACCTTAATATAATAAGAGTAATAATCCGTGGAAATCCGCGTTAATCCGTGGTTTGAATTAGTCCAGAAGGATTTTTAAATATATTTTTGAGAGGTTGTGAACAATGGCTGCTATGCAAAATCTTAGTGAGAGTATTACGCTCAATCAACTCGAAGGTATTCAGAGAAGCATTACCAACAGACTTAAGCGCCTTCAGAAAAAAGTACGCCAAGACCAGAAGGAGGTTGTGCTTGAGCTGATACAATTAACTCGTGAGAATCTATACAGAAAGGCCCAGACCCTTTGTGAAGAGAGAGATTTTTACAGGGATAAAATCCAGGCAATGTACAAGATTCTGGGTAGATAGGACATTATGTAGTGTTCCGAGTTTGTTCTAAAGGGTAGAGAAGTGAAGATTATTTTACGACTAAACATTATTGCCATCGGTCTGGTGGTAGTGTGTGTATGTAGTTGGTGTGGGGCTGTGCCTGTGGACGGAATATACAAAGGGCCGAGAAAGCAAATATTTGTTCAAGAGTGGGAACAAGTCTGGGCTTCAGATGCCAACATAGCGGTAATGAGCAAGGAGCAAATTATTGCTGAAGCACAGAAGGGATTGGAAGCGCAGAAGATACTTAAATCATGGGAGGCGGAGTATCATGTCACGTCGAGACAGTTCCCGTTAGAGACTATGCCCGTTCATGAGGTTATAACGAAATCGCAGGTGCGCTGGATATCAGACGGTACGAAGTGGTTATTCGAGAATCTGGAAAAAGTCGTGAACAGGACCACGAACGGAAGTTATGACTCTAATCAGCGCATTGCCTCGAATGGCAAGGTTATTAGTATGATCTGGCTGAACAGTAAAGAAGCAACTGTCCAGAGCAAGGACAAGTTCTCTTGTGCATCCACTACTGCGACAATTACGGATTTTCTGCCTTCTTTGCCTGTTGAACCAAGTTCGCCTGAAGAAGCGTCTTTTCCGAAGGTTTATGAAATCCTTGGTGCCTCTGATACAAAATTGCTGCCCTGGTATACCCGAGTCGGCGGCAATATATGCTATGTACTTGAGCATACAGCGACAGAGCAACAGCCTGTCTTCAAGAGTCAAGAAGAAGTGGAGAACTGGGTCAGAATGAATCCTGAAAAAGAGACTCAAACAATCGAGATTGACCCAAATGCCAAACCAGGTGAAATGCGAGTTATGAAGACGAAGGTACGGTTGGCAATTGACCCTGCGACTGGCTTTTCGATTGTCCGGTGGGCGATAGGCTTCAGGACAGAAAGTTCCAACTTTATAATAGCCAATTTTCCAAATGCAGAAATAACATACGAAGATTTCGGTGAAGTTGCCGGGGATGTTTATATTCCGTGGCAAATGTCATTCAAAATTTTCCAGGGACCTGAACAGGTCGGTCGCGAGGAATATTTGGAATTGAGGAAATTTACGGTTAACAAGCAATATGAGCCCGAATTGTTCGAATTGGATTTTCCCACGGGGTATAATGTAATCGATGGAGAGAGAGGGATATATTATACTGTTGGTGACTCGAATGAAAAAATTGATGCCCTTTTGGCCGGTGCTAAAGCCAAAAAGGAGTTCTATGATAAACTCAGCGGCCAACAAGCACCGGCTCTGGAAGCTTCCGGATGGCTCAATACCGAACGCATTGGTCTCGCCGAAAAGAAGGGCAGGGAGATAATTCTGCATTACTGGAGTATTGGGTGTGCGCCGTGTATGGCAGAACTTGGGCGGCTTCAGCAACTATACGGCCGTACTTTAGAGCTTACCTCAGGACCATTGTTTATATCGATTCATCCATTCGCGGAAGGAGAGAATCTAAGTCAGCTAAAAGATACCATCGATAAGTATGGCATCGCCTTCCCAGTGATGATGGATTCGCCTGGTGCTGAACGGCCATTCTTCGGCAAAACATCGCAAAAATACAGGATAGATGCGGTCCCTGCCGAGGTTAGTATCGATAAGAATGGTTATTTTGCGGGAATAGACAGCGGGCTTGTCAGTGCTACGAGTTCGTGGGTTGAGAGAAAAGATTTTGAGAATCCTATAACCAAGGAGAAATGAAAGTGGCAAAGAGTTACAAGATAGCGGTTATACCCGGAGATGGTACCGGGCCGGAAGTGACGGTCGAGGCGGTGAAGGTTTTGAAAGCCGCTGCAGATAAGTACAATTTCAAGGTTGATTTGACGGAGTTCGACTTCGGTGGTGAAAGATATAAAAGAACCGGTGAGACACTGCCTGACAGCGCTGTGGAAGAGCTGCGCAAGTTCGATGCGATATTGCTGGGCGCGGTTGGCCATCCTGATGTTGCGCCGGGGATTTTGGAGAAAGGGATACTGCTCAAGGCGCGATTCGAGCTGGACCAGTATATCAACCTTCGGCCGGTGAAGTTGTATCCGGGCGTGGAGACACCGTTGAAGGATAAAGGGCCGGAAGATGTTGATTTTACCGTCGTGCGTGAAAACACGGGTGATTTATATACCGGCACGGGCGGCTTTACAATGAAAGGCACACCGAATGAAGTTGCGGTGCAGTCGTCGGTTTATAACCGCTTTCAGGTTGACCGCTGTTTGAAATACGCATTCGAGTATGCCAGCAAATACGGCAAAAAGAAGAGGGGCAAGGGTAAGAACAATACGTTGGCTCTTTGCGGCAAGACGAACGTGCTTACTTACGTGTATGATTTGTGGGAGCGGGCATTTCATGAGATGGGTAAAGCCGAGTACCCTGATATTGTGCGTGAGTATTATCACGTTGATGCCACGTGTATGTGGATGGTCAAAAATCCCGAATGGTTCGATGTGATTGTTACAGGCAATATGTTCGGTGACATTATAACCGACCTCGGCGCAATGGTTCAGGGTGGTATGGGTATAGCAGCAGGCGGTAATATCAATCCTGAAGGTGTAAGTATGTTTGAGCCGATAGGCGGAAGCGCGCCGAAATATACCGGCAAGGGTGTAATCAATCCATTAGCAGCCATTTGTGCGGGGCAAATGATGCTCGAGACGTTAGGTGAAGAAAAGGCAGCCGATGCAGTCGAAAAAGCGGTAATGTTCGTCACGGCCGAAAAGCTCGAATCCATGCAGGCTGGGAAAATGGGCTACTCGACAAGTGAGGTTGGCGATTTAGTTGCGGAGAAAGTAGCGGAATAAATAACGATGCCGGCGAATTTGACACCGGAATATTTTAAGGCAGAGAGGTGGTATCGCGAGGCAACGACGCCGGATGAGAAAATTCTGGCGCTTGAGCGAATGCTCGCCGTGATGCCGAAGCACAAAGGGACCGACCATCTCAAGGCGGACCTGCGGCGCAAACTTAGTAAGCTGAAAGAAAGCGCTGCGCATAAATCCAAAGCATCTGTTGCGGATATATTCCATGTACCGCGCGGCGGTTCCGGGCAGATTGTACTTTTAGGTGTGCCGAACAGCGGTAAAAGCTCGATTGTTGCTGCTCTTACTAATGCGAAAGTCAATGTCGCTGAATTTGCATTTGCGACGAGCGCACCGGTCCCCGGGATGGTGCAGTTTGAGGATATACAAATTCAGCTTGTTGATATGCCGCCTATAACCGCAGAGTATATTGCACCGGGGCAGGTTGGGACATATCGGAACTGTGATGTGATTGGAATTGTAATCGACCTTTCGGCTGATGTTAAAGAACAGATAGATATTTGCCTGGCTTTTCTCGAGTCCAAAAGTCTGCTGGTTGATTCCGAGACTCCTGCTGTCGATGAGCGAGGCAATGTATTGGGCAAGCGAGCTTTTTGTATCTGTACTAAATCCGATATCTCAGCATCTGATGCGGTTGAAACACTTAAAAAATCATGCAAATATCGGTTCGAGTTTGTCGAAGTCTCTGTAGAAACTGCAGATGGGATGGACAAGCTTGGCGAAGTTTTATTCAGGCAATTGAATATTATTCGTGTTTATGCCAAGCCGCCGGGCAGAAAGCCGGATATGGATGAGCCATTTACGCTTCCCGCAGGCTCAACCGTAATGGACCTGGCGATGGCCATACACAGGCAGTTAGCGGAGAAACTTAAGTTCGCAAGAATCTGGGGCACGGGCGTCTATGACGGACAAAACGCTCAAAGAAACCATGTTCTTAATGACAAAGACATTATAGAATTGCACTTCGCGTAAGCACACCTATAATACAATTTTCAATTGAGTATAAATTATGATTTTTGTTTCATTATCAGGAGATATTGAAATGGAACGCAAGTATCAATCCACCAGAAATCGTTTAGTCTATGGACTTTTTGTTTTAGTTGTGTTAGGTAGTTTTTGCGGACGAGATGTTTTAGCTGGTGATAGAAAAAATGAGCTTTCGGTTTTGATAGATGTCAGCGAGACAAGCGAGCCGATTTCGAAGTACATATATGGCCAGTTTATCGAACATCTCGGCAGATGTATATACGGGGGGATATGGGCTGAGATGCTTGAGGACCGCAAGTTTTACTTTCCAGTGACAGATAGATTCAGGCCGTGGGCGACCACAGCGGATAGAAAGTGGCGGGCCGGGCTGTACAAGTTTCTCGGGGCGTCGCCCTGGCAGGTAATTGGACCTGCGGGGACAGTCAAAATGGATTCTTCAAATGCTTACGTCGGGGTACATTCGCCGGTGGTACATTTACCCGGTGACGGCGGCGAAGCGGGGATTCGGCAATATGGTCTGGCTGTCGTAAAAGGCAGAGATTATACGGGAAGAGTCGTCCTCGCAGGTGATGAACAAGCTCTGCCAATAACGGTTCGATTGGTATTGGATAATGGGAAAGTTGTAAGTCAGCAAATCGAAAGAACAAGCAGTGAATTTAAAAAATATTCTCTTAAATTTACAGCGCCGGCATCCAGTGATAATGTGAAGATTGAAATTGTCAGCAAGGGCAAAGGTAAATTCGCGATAGGGACACTGTCACTTATGCCATCGGATAATGTCAAGGGCTGGCGGAGGGATGTAGTCGAATTGCTCAGAGAACTTAATTCACCCGTATATCGCTGGCCTGGGGGCAACTTCGTCAGCGGTTACAACTGGCGGGATGGAATTGGTGAACGCGATAAAAGACCCCCGCGGAAAAACCCGGCATGGAAAGGCATTGAACACAATGACGTTGGTATACATGAGTTTATGGATTTAATGGAATCGATAGGGGCAGAAGCTTTTGTCGCGGTTAATACTGGTTTGGGTACTGTTGAAGAGGTGGCACAAGAAGTTGAGTATTGTAACGGCTCGGCCGATACGTCTATGGGTAAACTTCGCACTCAAAATGGTCATCCGCAGCCATTCGGTGTTAAATGGTGGGCTGTTGGAAATGAGATGTACGGCTCGTGGCAATTAGGGCATATGCCGCTGGAAGAATATGTGAAAAAGCATAACCGCGTGGCCGAGGCGATGTGGAAGGTTGATAACAGTATCAAGCTGGTCGGCGTGGGCGAGGTGGGCAAGTGGAGCGAGGCGATGCTTAAAGAATGCTCCGACTATATGACCCTTATCAGTGAGCACATTTACTGTAAAGAAAAACCGGACCTCATCGGACATACTGGACAATTAGCTCAACAAATAAGATGGAAGGCAAATGAGCACAGAAAGTATCGAAACAGAATCGAGCAGTTAAAGGGTAAAGATATTCGCATCTCGATGGACGAATGGAATTACTGGTACGGCGACTACATATATGGTGA